>NZ_JBEOUD010000012.1:0-191926 GCF_040303865.1 Streptomyces sp. NPDC094034
CTCGTCCGACAGGATCAACTCGGCCTTCGGCCGCCCAGTACGCGCCACCCCACAACCCTACACATCTGAACAGAATTCCAGACTCAGAAGACTAGGTCCCCTCTCACGGACGCGACGCCTGGCCGGTCGGCGGTTTCGCGGCCGTGGTGACGGAGACCCGGACCGGGTTGGAGGTCACGCGGACACCACCGATGGTGGCGCGGGCCGTGATCGTCGCCGTACCGCGGCTCACCGCCCTGACCACACCATCGCTGTCGACGGTGGCAACGTTCGAGTGGGAGCTCGAAAAGCTGACGGCGACCGGCGCGGACGAGATGTTGTCGGCGTTGAGGGTCAGGCCGTCACCGGTGACCGTGACCTCGGAGGCGTCCATGTCGGCCGTGTTGACCCGCTTGTTGAAGCCCCTGCCGTAGGTGTTGTCGGCGAGGGTGATGTCGGCCGCGCCGTCGAAGGTGAACAGCGGGGACGGATGGCTCGCGGGCGGCGCGTCCGTGGTCACGGTCGTCGTATCGCCCACGCTCAGGGCCCGCGAGGGGCCGGTGAGCCGCAGATGGGCGTAGCGCTCGACGCGGTTGTCACGGAAGGTCAGATCGCCGACGCCGCGGCCGGAGACGATGGTCCCGCCGGTGAGGTTGAAGTCGTTGTCCTCGATGAGGACGTTGCGGTGCACCGGCTGTCCTTCGACGAAGTCCTGGTTGGTGGGGTCGAAGAAGATGACCGGGCTCGCGGGGCGGTCGAAGACATTCCCGCGGATGGTGACGTCCCGCACCGGGCCCGACTCGTACCAGGCGCGGGCGTCGGACGAGATGTAGATGCTGGCCATGCTCATGCCGTCGAAGCGGTTGTTCTCGATCAGCACCGGCCTGCGCGTCGTGACGAGGATTCCGCGCGTCGGCACGGCCTGGAATGTGTTGCCCGTGATCTCGACGGTGGGTGTGTACGTGGTGTTCTCGGCCACGTAGTCGCCCGGCGCCGTCAGTACCGCGGCGGGAAGCGCCCGGTCGAGGACCACGGTCATGTCCCGCAGATAGGTGGTCGGGTCCGCGCCCGCCGGGACCCCGCTGCCGGTCGGTCCGGTCACCGATACCACCTTCGCCGTCGCGCCGGGGGTGGCGAGCATGGTGCGCCGGTCGACGAGCTCGATCGTGTCACCCGGGTGGAACTGGGGAAATCCGGACGTCTGATGGTGCATGTAGCGCAGTTCCAGCGTCCTCGACTCGGCGGCGGTCACCTGGAGATAGGTGCCGTGGATGTTGATCGGGTCGTCCTGGGGGTTGTCGAAGAGGCTGTTGGTGACGCGTACGGTGCCCTTGACGCCGGACATCTGGATGTGGTCGGCGAAGCCCGAGGTGACACGGCCGCCGCCGCGCTCGGCCTTGAAGGTGACCGAGTCGATGCTGATGTCCTCGCTGAGCTGGCCCACGATGCCGAAGCCGTGCAGGTAACCGAGTCGGAGGTGATCGGCCGTGATACGCGACGACTCCCAGAACAGGGCGCCCGGCGTGTCCCTGGTGTCCTCGCGCATTTGATAGACGTATCCGAGGTCGCCGGGTGCGGTGCCGTCGCTGTAGCCGAACCGCAGCCTGCCGCCGCCGAGTTCGGTGATCTTCGTGACGTTCCGGAAGACCGGATTGGCCGTGCGCCAGGTCCTGTTGGTCGCGGGGTCGTGGACCTGGGAGTAGTTGAAGGAGTCGGTGCCGGTCCAGTACGGCTGTCCGGTGGCCGGACTCCGCTCGCCGTTCCAGCGCACCGAGGTGCCCTCCACGGTGTAGTCGTACGTCGTGGGGATGTCGATGATCCGGTACGCCCGCCCGGCGACGACTCCGGTGTCGGCCACCGTGATGTCGACCGTTTTGGGGGCGACCCATGTCTGCGAGAAGTTGGTGAAGCGCACGTCCTTCGAGCGGATCGCCGCGAAGACGGTCTGGAAGCCGTGGTTGACGATCCTCGACCCGCCGCCGTCGACGATGACGTTCCGCATGTCCTCGACGAGGATGCCGATGTTCTTCGTCTTGAACGCCTGGTCGCTGCCGACCGTGTTGCTGACGTACAGCTCCCGCTTCGGCGTCCGCTCGGGCCAGATGTGGTACGTACCGGCCGGGAAGTGGATGGTGGTGGGGCCGCCGACGGCCTTCGCGTGGGCGATCGCGGCGTTGACGGCGGCGGCGGAGTCCGCCTTGCCCGAAGGGTCCCCGCCGAAGTCCGTGACGTCGATGACCGTGCGGCCTCTGTTGTCGACGACGGCCGCGCCAGGGATACCTCCGATGACCGAGGCGGTCCCCGGACGCGCGACGGAATGCCCGGCGGCCGTCCCCATCGGCGCGCCGAACACCCCGACGATGAGAGTGGCGGCAGCACAGAATGGCGCGCAGGCAGCTGCACGGATGGCGGTTCGCCCGCCGAACACGGTGCGGACCAAACCCGGTCGCGTAAGTCTCATGCCGTTCCTCCGGGGGTGTCCGAGGCCAATCATCCGAGCCATTCATCCGAGGTCTTAGCTGGAAGGTAGGGCCGTCACCAATAAAGAACAAGAGGAACGACAGAAGTAAACATTCTCCTTCATGCCTGCCGCTGGACCACCTTGGCACGCGGAGGCGAGACCGGGGCACCACCGGGCCGGGACAAGAGGGGCCGGGACAGGACGACTTCCGTCCTCCCCCGGCCCCCTCGCGGTGCGTCACCCGCTGATGGACACCTCACTGACAGCCCAGAACCAGTTGTTGCCGCCTGTGTAGCGGAAGTGGACGCGCGCGCTGGTGGCGCCCGCCGGGACCCGGAGAGCGATCCTCTCGACGCGTGAGGTCGCGTCGGCGGTGTACGTCCTCACGGAGACAGGGGCGCCGCCGTCGTAGGACACGAGCACGTCGCCCTTCTGGGGTGCCTCGTGCCGGTAGAACGTCGCGTACGTGAGTGTGGCGGTGGCGCCGCCGTTGACCGGGTACGCCCGGCTGATCAGGGTGGAGTCGAAGGTCCCGGAGACCGCTTTGTCCGACCACTCGTCGCCGTCGGCGACCGCGAACACGTTCCGCGCCCGGACATGGCACTCGCGCTGCTGATCGCGCTGCGTGGCGGTCCAGAACTCGTCGGTGGTGAAGGACCAGCCGCGCCACTCGGTCACCCCGCCCGTGCCCATCCTGGAGTTGTCGATGGACCAGCCGCTGGGCGGCGTATGGGTGTAACCGAGGACGTCCGCCCCGATACCGGTCTCGTCCGTACGCGTGAGGAGCGAGCCGCGGAGTGCGGCGAAGTCGTCGGGGCCGGGCTGTTGGAGGGGGCGCCCGTCCAGGTCCCAGGCGGGGTCGATGGCGATGCCGAGGTGGGCCAGCACGCTGGCCGCGACATCGGGCATCCGGATGTCGTGGCGCGTGGAACCCGCCGTGACCGTCGGTCCTGTGGCGATCAGAAAGGTCTCGCGCTCGGGCCGGCTCGACCCGCCATGGCCGCCCGCGTCGGTGTGTCCGTGATCCGTGGTGACCATGATCAGCCAGTCCTCGGAGCCGTACGTCGACCGGCCGTTGACCGCGGCCAGCATCTGGCCGATCTGGCTGTCCACGCCGTGGATGGCGTCCAGGTACTGCCGACTGGCGGCGCCGTAAGAATGGCCCGCGTGGTCGACGTTGTCGAGTTGCACGAACACGGCGTCCGGATTGCCGGAGCCGAGTTCGGAGACGACGCGTGACGTGGTGCCGGTGTCGTACTCCGCTCCCGGGGTGGAGATTCGGGTGTCGACCTTCGACGAGAAGACGGTGTCGGTGAGAGGCGCCCAGGACGAGACGGCACAGGTACGCAGGGCGGGTCGGGCGGTCTCGATCCGGGTGAGGAAGTCGGGGTACCGGGCGAACTGCTGCCCGGTGAAGTTGTTGTCCTTGACCTTGTGTTTGTCGGGCCAGACGCCGGTGATGATCGTGGACCAGCCGGGGCCGGACATCGTGGGAGCCATGGGGTTGGCGTAGAGGGTGCTCGGCGCGGTGAGACCGGTGGCCATGAGCCTGTCCAGGTTCGGTGCGTCGGCGTCCTTGATTCTGCTGAGCAGCGCGCCGTCGACGCCGATGACCAGGACCTTCGGGGTCTTGGCGGCAGCGCGGGCGACGGCCGGGAGCGGCCCCGCGAGGGCGGCCAGGGTGGCGGCGCCGATCAGCACCGAGCGACGGGAGACGCCTGAGGTCCTGGGTGAGGCCGTTGGTGAGGTCGTGGGTGAGGTCACGGGCGGGGTCACGGGCGGGGTCACGGGCGGGGTCACGGGTCCTCCGGAATGAGGGAAGGCGGAAGGGAAGAGCCGACGGTCGTACGTCCGCCGGGCGCGTCCGGCCGGAACCGAACCTGGGAACGGTGCGTACGCACTACCCAGGCCCGGCCCGGCACTTGGGTCCAGACCCGTTATCTTTCCGTCATGCGTCATCGAGTTGCCAGGGCGCTCCGGTGAACTCCGGTGGGCTCCAGTGAACTCCCTTTGACCGCGGATGAATTCTCGGCCCGACCCGTGAACTTCCGGCTTACGAGGGCCGACGTTCGCGCGCACGCGTGCTCGGGTGCGGGCCCGTACCCGGGCCCGTACCCGTACCCGAGCACGGCGCCGGCGTTTCGCCTGGGGCAGCCTCCACGCCACCCCAGGCCCCGGCGCCACCTCAGGCCCCGGCGCCGGGAGATCGCTTGTCGGGCCGCTCGTCGTTGCCGTGCGGACGGTCAGTCACCCCTCGGCCGCGGTGAGCGCGCCGAGGGCGCTGGCCTGAGTACGCCAGTCCGTCTGGTTCGGACTGCCGCCTGCCCACCGCACGCCGAGGGCATTGAGTGAGTCACGGTCGGTGGCCCAGAGGGAGTCCGCCTGCCGTTGGACATAGGAACGGTAGGCGGCGGATCCGGTCGCGTGCTGAAGGTCGTTCAGGAAACGCATGAAGATGCCCTTGAACTGCTTCTGGTTGTCGTCACAGGCCGCCTGGCCGACATCGCAGGACTCGGTGAGAACCCCGTTCGTGGTCAGTCGCGGGCTGGACATCGCCGCATCCGCCAACGTACGGGCGAGGGCCGACAGCGAACTGTCGCCGCTCACCTTCGACGCCTCAAGCAGGCCGCCGATGGCGAGCCCCTGGTTGTAACTCCACACCGTGCCACCGTTGTTGCGGCACGCGGAGTCCAGCCCGTCGTTCACCAGACCCGAGGAGCCGATCAGCCCGCTGGAGCGGAACCACGCCGCGGCCGTCGTCGCCCGCTGCCCCCACACGGTGTCGCCGCCGATGCGCTGGTGCAGTGACGCGGTCAGCCACAGGTACTGCCCGTTGGTCACAGCGTTCTTGTACGTACGCTCGCGGTCCCACCACACTCCGCCGCCGCAGGTGCTGGTGTCCCAGTACTGGTGCACGTAACTGGTGATGGTCACGGCCTCGTTCAGATAGCGGGCATCGCGGGTGTAGTCGTACGCGGCCAGCCAGGCCATCCCCCACCACGCGGCGTCGTCGATGGCCCGGCTGATGAAGTGGCCCTCGATCGGGTCCGTGCCTCGCGCGCCGGCGGGGAACGTTCCCTTGTTCTGGTCGAAGGTGCGCGCGATGACCCAGTCATAGTCGTGCGTTCCGGTGCGCCGGGCGAAGTCGATCAGGGATGTGAGGGTGGCGGCGGAGTTCCACCAACTGCTCTTCCACCAGCCCTCGTACGGGTCATAGGACGACATCAGTGCGTCAGCCGCCGCACGAGACCTGGACGGCACCGGCCTCACCCACGCGGTGCAACTGCCCTCCTGATGACTGGCCTCCCGGCCGCAGGCGCGCACCGCGCCGCCGTAGAGGAGGCCTCGGGGGTCGCGGGTGGCGAACATCGTGGTGTGGGACGCGGTTGCCCCGGCCGGCACGCTGGTGCGGCCGAGCGAGGACCCGTCCGGCCAACTGCTCCCGCCGTTCCAGGAGCGGTCCAGCCATATCTCGTCGCCGGGACCGCCGCCTTCGATGCTGCCCCAGGCCATGGAGTTCTTCTGGTCGACGTGCAGCCGGATGGTGCGACCGTGCAGGGAAGTGGGGGGTACGGGCTGGTCGTCGCCCGCGGCCTGTCCCGTGTCGGCGCCGTCGCACAAGGTGTCGCACACGCTCTGGTAGGCCCAGTTCGTGCAGGTGACGGCGTTGGCGTCGCCACACGCACGCACCAAGCCCCGCCGGTGGCTCACGGGGTCGGTGATGTTGTACATCAGCGTTCTGGTACCGGTCCACGTGCTCGGGACACTCGCCTTGCCCAGAAGCGGTTCCCAGGTCGCACCGCCGTCCCAGGAACGGTCGAGCCAGACCGAGTCGCCCGTGGCCCCGTCGTCGATGCTCGCCCACGCCATGTCGTCCGCGTCCGACACATGCAGCTCCAGCCGACGGCCGTTGAGATCCTTGTTCGGCACGGGGAAGCTCTCCTGCCGGGCGAGCGAGGGATCCCGTGTGTCGCAGAACAGGGCACACACCGCGGCGGAAGCGGTGGAACGGATGGAGGCGGTCGGGGTGGCGGCGGTGGCGGTGGTGGCGGTCGCCGATACCGGAACCAGGACCGTGGCGGCGACGACGGCCGCCAGAAGGAACCTGACCAGGTGTACTCCCACAGCCGCACACCGCCCCGCGCCGTGCCACCACGCTCGTCGGCGGACGGCGCCCACGGGCCTCCGATCCAGTGCGAACCGCCCACAGCGGGCGCCCGGCAGGGAGCGTCGCGATCGGCCACCGACAACGTTGTCTCCGCGCGTATCCGGCATCGAAGTCGCCTCACTCTCGTGGCAGGGACCCGATGAGCGGGCGCGCGCGTCGATCACCCGACGGCCTTGCCTGTCGACCGGGACCCCTGGGCTGATTCGTACCTATTCGGGGAAGTGAAGCGCCTTGACAGGTCACTGTCAATCGGCTCGGCATCCCTGTCCGATGGAAACATGACGGACGGGGCCCTTTCCCGGGTCTGGGAGAGGGCCCGTTGGGCCACCGCCCGGGAGAGCCCGGGCGGTGGCGCTCACTCAGAAGCCGCCGCTGCGGATCCGGTCGCGGATCCAGATGCCGGCCTCCTTGAGGACCGAGGTGCCGGTCCACTGACCGCGTGCGCAGGTACCGGTCTTGAAGACGGCGCCGGATCGGTTGTCGTCCGAGTAGTTCCAGTTGGTCCAGCTGATCTTCTTCTGGGCCATCAGGTCGATGTAACGCTGCGACTGGGTGAAGTCGTTGGCGCCCTCACCCGCGTAGTTCTGGGTGCCGAACTCCGTGACGAACATGGGGATGCGGTCCGCGGCCCGGGAGAGCGTGTTCAGGTACTCCGCTTTGTGGGACGCGGCGTAGAAGTGGAACGTGTACATGATGTTGCCGGCGTTCACCGGGTTGTTGACGACCTCGGTCTCGTTGGCGCCGTCGGAGACGCCGAGCGAGGACCAGGCGCGGGTACCGACGAGGACGACACCATCGGGGTCCTGGGCCCGGACCACCGGGATGATGGTCTCGGCGTAGCTCTTGATCTGCGACCAGGAGACGCCGTTCGGCTCGTTGGCGATCTCCCACAGGACGTTGACCTTGTCCTTGTGACGGCGCGCCATCTCGGTGAAGAAGGTGCGGGCCCGGGCGGTGTTGGCGTTGGGGTCGCCCGGGGTGAGCTGGTGCCAGTCGACGATCACATACAGACCACGCGCGGTGGCCTGGTCGACGATCCGGCTCGCGAGGTCGGTGAACTTGGCCGGGTCGGTCTCGTAACCGCCCTCCTGTACATAGGTGGAAACGCGGAGGATGTCGCCGTTCCAGTCGTTGGCGAGGGCGTCCAGCGAGCCGTCGGTCACGCACTGCGCGTACCACTGGGTGCCGTGGGTGCTCATTCCGCGCAGCTGGATCGGGACTCCGGAGGCGTTACAGAGCTTGGTGCCGCAGACGCGGACCTTGCCGTTGATGCTGACAGGAGTGTCGGCCGCGCGGGCGGCCGGGGTGATGCGGTCCTGACCGGCGGCCGGAGCGGAGGCACCGGCCTGGGCGGTGACACCGAGGCCCAGGAACAGGGCTATGGCCAGGGTGAGGATCGCGGTGGGACGCAGTCTCTTGAGGAGCGTTGAGGGCATGGCTGACCCTTCATGAGGCGGACATGACAATCCGGGCGTGGGGTCCATGGACGTGGTGCGCTCCACGGGGGGTGGTTATTGAAAGTTAGGTTTGTTTCCAGTTGGCCGTCAAGGGCTAGTTAGGTTTATTTCCCGGGGTCGTGACGGCCGCCAACCGGCGGCGTCGCGGATGCGCGTGCCCGACGCCGCTGTTCGGAGATGGAGCGCCGGATTCCTGGCCCACTCCGGGGCCCTGTTTCACGGACTGAGAGGATGGCGCGGACACCTCAACAGAAGAAAGGGGATGCGCATGGCCGTGCTCATCTTGTCCGGCGTCCTCGTGCTCGCCCTCGGAGGGTGCGTCTGTGTCGTGTGGGCGGCGCGGGGTGGCCCGCGCTGGGTGCGCGCGGTGTCCGCCGCGACCCTGGCGGCGGGCGAGGCGGTGCGCCGGGCGAGGCGTACGGGCCGGAGCCGTAACCCGAACCAACTCGGCGATTCAGACGGCTAGGGCCTTTCGTTTGGATCAGGCCGGATCAGGGAGCGCCCGCCGCGCGGCGGCTGATGTCACCGCCGTGTAGCGGGCTCGCGCATGTCCGCAGGACAGGACCTGGTACCGCGGCGGGAACCCCAACTGCTGTTCCGGCCCGGGCGAGACATCGGCCGATGCTCGGGCGGTCGAAATATTGTGTGTCGTGCGGGTCGGTGAGCGTGCAGACTCGCTCCATGGTGGACATGTGGGCGTTCCGGGACGCGGTCGATCGCTGGGCGGCCGGCGGCCCCGGTGAACCGGCGCGTGACCTGGCCGTGCGGCTGGGATTGGGTACCGCGGTGCTGTTGGAAGGTGCCAGTGACCTCGCGGCCGTCGAGGCACTGGCCACACAGCTTGGCCGGGACCTTGCCGCCGAAGGAGTGTGTGCGGTGTCGATCGGCGGGGCGATGAGCATAGGCCGCTACGCCGGACTTCTCGGGCCGCCCGGCCTTGGGCTGCGCCTGACAGGACTGTGCGACGAGGGCGAGCAGCGCTTCTACGACCGTGCCTTGACGCGGGCCGGAGCGCCGGGGCGGGGCTTCTTCGTGTGCGTGGCGGACCTGGAGGACGAACTCATCCGCGCGCTGGGCACGGCGAAGGTCGAGGAGATCATCCGTGCCGAGGGCGACCTGCGCGCCTGGGAGACGTTCCTGCGCCAGCCCGCGCAGCAGGGTCGGCCCCGCCAACAGCAGCTGCGGCGCTTCCTCGGCACGAAGAAGGGCCGCAAGATCCGCTACGGCCGTCTCCTGGTCGACAACCTCGCCCCCGGCCGGACACCGGCCCCGCTGGACGACCTCTTCACGAGCCTGTGACGGACTTGTCCTGCCCGCAGTACATCCGGCCGGCGCCGCCCGTCCCCATGCCGTAGCGGGCACCGCCGAGCGCGTGTCCGGACGCGACGCGGCGTGAATCCGATTGCGCCCCAGCTGACCGGCCGCGCATCCTGCTGGGATGCGCTTCTCCATCAACATCCCCAACTTCGGCGACTTCGCCGACCCGCGGAACGTCGCGACCGTAGCGACTGCCGCCGAACAGGCCGGCTGGGACGGCCTCTTCGTCTGGGACCACGTACTGCACCGACAGCACCAGGGGCGCCCCTTCGGGGATCCCTGGATGGTGCTGACCGCCGCCGCGCTGGCGACCTCCCGGATCCGACTGGGCACGCTACTGACACCGGTCCCCCGTTACCGTCCCCAGCAACTCGCCCGCCAAGTGGCCACCTTGGACCACCTCAGCGGCGGGAGGGTCATCTTCGCCGCTGGCCTGGGCGGTCCGGTCGAGGACGAATACCGCAGCTTCGGCGACACCGCCGAGCCGCGCGTCCTCGCCGAACGGCTTGACGAGGGACTTGAGTTGTTGGGGAACCTCTGGTCCGGCCGGCCGGTGAACCACCACGGCCGGCACTTTGAGGTCCGGGACGTGGCATTGCTGCCCGCCACCGTGCAGCAGCCCCGTCCACCGGTGTGGATCGGCGGGTTCTGGCCGCGACGTGCGCCCATGCGGCGGGCAGCACGGTGGGACGGCGCGGTGCCCCTGTTCGAGACGGCCCGGCATGGTCACGTGGCGGATGCGGCGGAGGTACGGGAACTGGTCGCTTACGTGCGCGAGCAGCGTACGGCGGCCGGGGCCGAGCACCCCTTCGAGTTCGTGCTCGGCGGCGCCACGCCCCCGGAAGCGGCCAAAGCCAAAGACGTGATCGGCCCGCTGCACGACGCCGGCGCCACCTGGTGGGACGAGCGGCAGGTTCAGACCGGCCCCGATCTGGATCGTCTGTCCCCGGTGCTACGCCGCATCGAGGCGGGACCGCCCGTGATCCGATGATCTGATCGTGAGACTTCGTCTGCCGACGAGGAAGTGATCGGGGGGCGTGTCCTCTGGTCGGGGTAGCCCCACCTCGTAGAGGGAGGCTGGCTCCAGAGACCGGACGATCGCCCCCGGGATAGCTTCCCGTTCCGGGGGTTCCGGCCTCCGGCCCCCACCGGAAAGACGCTGCCTCTCCCTAGCCGAAAGTCCTCGATGAACAGCCTCGAACCCCTGTCTCGCCTCGCCGCCGCGCCACGGAGGCAGATCGGCCTCCTGATCTCGCTGGCCGGAGCGCTCCTCGTCGCCTTCTTCCTCGCGCCCAACGCGCTGGCCCGGAGTTCCGTCAATACGGCGAACGTCGGCGATTCCTTCAGCCGGGGTTTCGTCGCCTACTGGGGTTCCGGCAGCCAGGACTTCCCCGCCCAGTTGGAAACCACTGTCGCCTTCTGGTTCCGCTTCCATCTCGTCAAGGCCGGTGTCTCCGCGCTGCTCCTGGTAGTGGCCGTGGCCCTCGGTGTCGTCCTCTGGAAGCGTTTTCGGCAGCGGATCGGCGGGCAGGCCGGCCGCGTCCCCTTCCTGCTGCCCGGGGCCCCCGTCGCATTGCTCGGGCTCTTCGCCCTTGTGGCGCTGGTGGCCAATCTGCAGGGCGCGGCGGCTCCGTTCGCCTCGCTGCTCCCCATGCTGACGAGCGAGGGCGCGGACGGCGAACTCAGCGCGACCCTCGCCCAGGTTCAACAGCAACTCGCTGTCCATCCCGGCGGTCAGCACTCCCCCGCCCTCACCTTCATGATCAGCGAGTTCGCCACGTACCACGCCGTTCTGGCCGGCATGGCCGCCCTGGTCGCGCTCGCGCTGGCCGGTGCGAGTGTCGTGTTGTGGAGGCGGCTGAAGACGTCGCCCGACGTACGCGCGAGGCGTGCGATGAAGTTCGGCGGTACCGCCTCCGCGCTCCTGACAGCCGTTGTGCTCGTCATCGCCTTCGCGAACACCACGAATGCGGCGGACTCACCCCAGGCGCTCGCCAACTTCTTCGCCGGGGGGTGGTGAGACAGCCATCGCGCCCGGGAACCAGGCGCCTTGGCACACCTGTCGGCAGCTCCTCGCGTCGCTCGACGAGGGCCCGACTCTTGGCGGAACCACCTCCTGCCGTCGAGCGGTACGCACTTGCTGGACTGGGAGCCGGATCCCCCAGGCCCCTCCAGGTCGGATCATCCACGCCCTTCAAGAAATGGAGAGAACCTTCCGCAGTTCGCTCCTCCCACTCACACCGGTCTTGCGGTAGACCCGATGCAGGTGGTTGTCAACAGTGCGTACGGTGATGCCGAGTTGCCCGGCGATACGTTGGCTGCTCTGGCCGATAGCGGCGAGACGTGCGATGTCGCGTTCGCGATCGGTCAGCTCGGGGGTCCAGCAGGCGAGGACGGCCGGTGTGGTGACGCCCTCGCAGCGCTGCGCGAGTTGATGGCAGCGATCGGCGACCTGCTGGGCGTGCGCCGGATCCGAGTCGCGCGACCACAGGAGCGCCGCGTGGGCTGCCGCCTCCGCGGCGTGCAGATGCATACCGGCGGCTTCGAACGCGGTACAGGCCCGCTCCACACCGGAGGCGTCACGGCTGGCGAGCGCGGCGGCGTGTTCGGCGTAGATCCCTATGTGCGGGGCGTCCGAGGCGGCGGCGAGTTCGGCCAGTCGGGCGGATACGGTCGCGGGGCGGCCCAGCCGTATCGGCAGGTGCAACAACTCCGCTTCCCAGAGCGGGGCTTCCTGTTTCCTGGCGTCGCCCGCCGCGCGTATCGCCTGACGTGCGGCGTCACTGCCCCGGCCCTGGGCCGCCAGGATCCACGGCTGGGCCATCTGGAAGGCCGGGATGTGGAATACGCGGTAGGACTCCACGCGGGCCAGATGCGCCTGGTCGAGCAACGCCTTCGCCTTGTCGGCGTCGCCGATCAGCGCCTCGACGGTGGCCCACTCGCCGAGGATCAACGCCTGCTGGCCCCAGGTGCTGTCGTCGCGCAGCGTGGAAACCGCCTCCCGCATGTGTCGTTGAGCGGATCTCAGACGCCCCTGGCGGGCGGCGACTCTGCCCAGATAGAACTGCCAGGCGCCCAGGTGACCGACCCAACCGGAGTCCTGTGCCTGTCGGTACTGGTCGACGGCGGTCGCTTCGGCTTCGCCCAGCCGACCCGAGAATGCCTGGATGATGCACAGCCAGCCCAGAAGGCCGGCCCGCACCATGGGTATGTCGTCATCGCCTGCGGACGCCGACAATGCCGCGTCGATCAACTGCCGTGCTGCGACGGTCCGCCCGTGACAGAAGTGGTCGACGCACTCGGCGTACCGTAATCGGAGCGCTGTCCGGGGGCTCGACGGTGTGTGGTCCCGGGCGCGGGTGACGGCCTGCGCGTACGCCGGCCAGTCGGTGTGCACCGCGAGGAGGATGGCCCCCAGCGCGGCCAGCTCCGCTCGTGCGGCGTCATCGGTCATCGCCTGTTCGGTACGGCGCAGCAACTCCAGCGCGTCAGCGGGCCGGTCGAGCGAGAGGTACATGTTGGCCGCGCGCAGTTGCACCGACTCCAGATGATCGCGGCTGGATGTGACGGACGGGGGAAGGTCGCTGTGGACCTGCTCCGCTCGCACACCGTGCCCGGCGTAGCCGAGCGTGATGGCCAGTGTGCGCCGGGCCGGCGCCCCACCACCGGCGTCGCAGGCCGCCTGGGCCAATTTCGCCGCCAGGGTGAAGTCCATCGTCAGTACGGCGTGATCGGCCGCGGAGACGAGCAACCGCGGATCGCTGAGATCACCGGCTTCCAGAAGCCAGCCGCCGACGCGGGCGATGTCCTCACGCCGCCGCAGGCCCCTCCGCCGGACCGCCGCGGCCAGCTCCTTACAGTACTGTCGGCGCCGGTGGGCCGGCGTCCGCCCGCGCAGGACCTCGCCGTAGAGGGGATGAGCCAGCCGGAGGTGTATGCGCCGACCGTCCCGCTCACTGATGACGAGGCCGCGGCGGTCGAGTTCGTCCAGCGCGGTCGCGCTGGTGAGTTCTTCGAGGACCGGCACGCCCAGCGGTTCCCCGAAGGCGAGCAGTCCGGCGGCGCGTTGCACGTCCGCGGGGAGCTGTCCGATGCGTTGACTCACCACATCGACCAGCCGCGTGCTGAGTTGGAACGGTCCTTGCCAGGACCACACCTCCTCGATCACCGTCAGTGCTCCGAAGGTGAGTCCGGCGTCGACCAGTTGCTGCAACCAGAGCACATTGCCGCTGCTGCACTCCCAGAGCCGACGCACGGTCGTGGTCCCCACCTGACCACGCAACGTCCGTTCCAACAGCTGCCCGACGGAATCGGGCTCCAGTGGCCGCAGGTCGACTCTGGCGGCGTAGTCCCCCCGTACCAGTGCCTCGATCGCGTCGGGCATCGTCACACCGGAGCGTGCGGTGAGAACGAGCCGCGTACCGCCGCGTACGGCCAGGTGCAGCAGCAGGGCGGCCGAGCCCTCGTCGAGCAGATGCGCGTCGTCGACGAGCAGGATTCGCCGTCCACCGTCGGTATCGGCGAGCAGCGCGTCCGCAAGTACCCGCAGCAGGTTGGGGCGCCCGCTGGCGCTGGGCCAGGTCGCGGGGAGCAGATGTGCCAGGGCCCCGAAGGGGATCTGGGCGGTGCTCTCGGAAGCCGATGCCACCATGGCCTGTCCCTGGGAGGCTTCCGTCCTGGACAGCAGTTCGCGTGCCAGCCGCGACTTGCCCACCCCCGCCGCACCCGTGATCAGCAGACAGGTCCGGTCGGAGTGCTCCAGCCGCGAGATCAACTCGCTCAACACGTCGTCCCGACCTGTCAGGGGCCAGGAGCGAGGAGAGGAACCGGCCTCATGTCCCAAATGTTCCGAGGATGCCTGACGGTCATTTCGGCCATTCATCGACAGCCCTTCTGCACGGATCGGCCCCGCACACCAGGCCCGACATCATACGGAGGGACGCGGACTCTGAGTACCCGGCTACTCACGACATGAATCTCCCTCAGAGGTAGGTTTCACAACGCCTCGCGCGGCACCCGAGAATCGATTCCGGCTCGACATCCAGGCACAGCGCGGATCGACAGCGTGTCGACCTGTCGCGCTTCGCCGGACACACGGCCGCGACGATCCAGGATGCCCGCGCGCGTTCATTTATCCGCACTCGGAAAGGGAAGCAGACAATGGCGAAAATTCATTTCAGGACCGCGGGACTGGTCGCGGCGACTGTGGCCGCGATCGGCGGCAGCGTCCTCTCGGCACCGAGTGCCTCGGCATCCAGCCCGGCGGGGGCACCGGCGGCGGCGCAGGCGTCGCCCTCAACGACGGCGTCGTCGCGTGCGGCGGCGGCATTGGGCCCCCTCTTCCTCGTGAACAACAAGAGCGGCAAGTGCCTCACCCCCGAGGGCGGTCGATCCGACAACAACGCCGTCAATGTCATCTTCAACTGTGACACCGACCCGTCACGCACCTGGTACCTGGTGAACAAGGGCAACAACATCTACCAGATCCTGAACCTCAACAGCGGCAAGTGTCTTACTCCCGAGGGCGGTCGTTCCGACAACAACGCCCAGACCGTCATCTACAACTGCGACAACGACCCGTCGCGGCTCTGGTACTTCGTCGACAAGGGCAATTACCGGTACCACCTCGTGAACCACAACAGCGGCAAGTGCCTCAGCCCCGCGGGCGGAGGTGTCCTGAACAACACGCCCACCGTCATCTACAACTGCGACACCGACCCGTCGCGTCTTTGGTATATCGCCGAGGTGTAGGCACGGTCGGAACGGATTCGTCGGCCTGGGCGGGGGCCGCGGTCGCCCAGCGCGTTGCCGCCGGGCCGGGGGACGGGGCGACGGCGACGGCGACGGCGACGGGGGGGGACGGGGACGAGGGGGACGGGGACTCGTCCTCAGTGGCCCGTGCGGTTCCCCGCCCACACGGTGGGGGTCCGGCCCGACCATGGACTTGCCTGTTCGAGTTGTCCGGCGAGGCGGAAGAGTCGGCCTTCGCATCCGTATCCGGCAGCGAACTGCATACCGATGGGGAGCCCGGTCCCGGCGTCGGCCGTCGCAGGCACGGACATGGCGGGCGTACCCGCCACATTGAACGCCACGGTGAACGGCGATCGGTCGAGGACGCGGCCGATCCAGCCGAGGCCGTCCAGCGCCTCCGCGCCCTCGGCGTAGGTGCCCAGGGGCACGGGAAGCTCCGGCACGGTCGGGGTGAGGAGCATGTCGTGAGCGTCGAAGTACCGTGCCAGGCTCCGCGCGACCCGGTTCCTGACCGCGAGCGCGGAGACGAACTGGGCGCCACTGACACGCTGCCCGTAGTGGTAACCGGCGAGGCTCACCGGCTCAAGGGTCGAGGAGTCGACGGGCCTGTCGAAGACGGCGGCCAGCTCGTCGACCGAGGCCGTGAGATTCGCCGTCCACAGACGCGCGTTGGCCAGGACGAACTCCTCCCAGCCGACCCCGAGATCGACCTTGACCTCCGCCACCTGGTGGCCGAGGGATTCGAGCAGACGGACGGTACGAGAGAGAGCGTCGGCCACTGGTGTGGTGGTGCGGCGTCCGCCCCACGCCTGGGTGAGGACACCGATCCGCAACGAACCCGGATGGCGGGTGACTTCCTCCGCGTACGGCCGGGCCGGTTGCTGCGCGAAGTAGGGATCACCCGGTTCCGGGCCGCGGATCTGGTCGAGCAGTACCGCGCTGTCGCGTACGGTGCGGCTGACACTGCCGTGCACCGCCAGGCCGTTGAAGACTTCGTCGGCGTCAGGCCCCATGGAGACCCGGCCACGGGTGGGTTTCAGCCCGAAGAGACCGTTATAGGCGGCGGGGACACGGAGCGAGCCGGCGGCGTCGGTGCCATGCGCGATCGCGACCACCCCGGCGGCGACCGCCGCGCCCGCGCCCCCACTGGATCCGCCCGCGCTCCGCTCCACGTCCCACGGGTTGCGGGTCGCGCCGTACAGCACTGGTTCGGTGGTGATGCTGTAGGCCATCTCCGGACTCGCGGTACGGCCGAACGTCACGAGGCCGGCGCGACGGAAGCGCAGCATCAGGGAGGAGTCGGCGCCGGCGACGTTGCCTGCCGCGAGACGGCTGCCCAGCTCCATTCGCCTCCCGGCCATGGCGACTCCGATGTCCTTGATCAGGAAAGGGACTCCGGCCAGTGGTGCGCTTCCGGGATGGGGCTCGTCGTCGGCCGGCCAGGTCTCCACGATGGCGTTGATCCGCGGATCGACCGCCCGCGCGGCCTCGCGTGCGGCTGCTTCCAGTTCGGCAGGGGTCACCTCGCCTTTGGCCACCAACTCAGCGAGCCCGACCGCGTCGAAGCGTACGTACTCGGCAACTCTCACCGTCACTCCCAGGGGAAACTAGATACCGTTGAGTACCTGACGATACCCAACGGTATCGCATGGAACAGACTGGTACCGTAGGAGTGGTCGTGGGCCCCACGACCGACCGGACGTCACGGAGCAGTCATGGCATCGACCGCCAGAAGGCCGAGCAGGGTGGCGAAACTGCCGCCTCGCGAGCGCATCCTCGACGCGGCGGAAGAGATCTTCCAGAGCGAGGGGATCCAACGAGTGGGCGTCCAGGCGATCGCCGAGCGGGCCGCGACCACCAAGATGGCGATCTACCGGCACTTCGAGACCAAAGACGCGCTGGTCGCGGAATGGCTGCGGATCGTCGCCGCGGACTACCAGGCGGCCTTCGACCGGGTCGAGGCCGAGTACCCCGGCCGTCCCCGCGAGCAGATCCTGGCCATGGCCCGCTTCATCGCCGAGGGACTGCCCGCGATCTCACACCGGGGCTGCCCGTTCATCAACTCCATCGCCGAGCTGCCCGACCGCTCCCATCCCGCACGGCAGGTGATCGAGAGTCACAAGGCGCTCCAGACCCGCAGACTCGTCGGCATGTGCGCCGAGGCCGGGCTGCCGGACCCCGAGCAGGCCGCGGCCGAGATCACCTTCGCACTCGAAGGCGCGCAGGTCAGCACGCAGAACGGAAGCATCGATCAGACGGGGGATCGACTGATGAGGATCGTCGAGGGGATCGTGGATCGGCACCGCTCCCCCCTCGACGTATCCCGGGCGGGCGCCGACTGACCACCAGGCAACCGCCCGGGTGGCCGCCTCGTCGGCGTGGTCGTGTTCGCCGGCGCTGACCAGTTGACACGGCGCAGTGGGTTTCGGGAGCAGGGCGACAGCCTGGTCATCCGTCGCGTCGCGTCCGTGGACGACGTTGCCGTCGAGGCCGGTAGCGGCCGGAGCCGCCGTCTAGGTCCTGTCCGGAGCCGCCGTCTAACACGACTCGTCCAGGTAAGCACGCGTCAGCGCACCGGCGCGCGTGAACCAGTCGGCGAGTACGGCGATCTCGTCGGGCGTGTAGTCCGCGAGGAGCTCCGCGAGGAGCGCGTAGTACGGCCCGTAGACGGCCCGCACACGCTCGGCGGCGGCCGGGACCGCGGTGATGCGGACCCGGCGCCGGTCGGCCGGGTCCGGTCTGCGGGTCACCAGTCCACCGCGCTCCAAGCGGTTGACGATACCGGTCACCGCTCCCGTCGTGACATGCGCGCGCCCGGCCAGATCGCCGGCCGTGACCGGGGAGTCCCCGGCCTCCAGGACGTACGCGAAGCAGACGAGGTCCGTGACGCTCAGCCCCAGGGTCCGGGCGAACTCCTGCTGGCCGACGATTCTCGACGTGACGAGGTCGTCCAGCGCACTGCTCGCGTCCGACGCGGAGGCGGCGGGACGGGGCTTGCCCTCCATTGAATTCCCTTAGAGCACTAAGATAAATTCCTCACTTGCTAAGACATCATAAACCCTGATCCGAGCCGTCCCGCGGCTTGGCGGGCGCGAGGAGGCAGGCACGTGAGCGGACATCAGTACGACGAGGGCCACACCATCGCGGGATGGACCGGTTGCGTCATAGCCACAGCCGGGTCCGCGGTCGCCGGCGTGGGCATCGTCGGTTGGCGCCCGGGGATCTGGGTGGGGTCGGTCATCATGGGGTTGGCGGCTCTGGTCGTATGGGGCCTGCACCTCGCGGGTTGGGGCAAGCCGCCCGGCGTGCGGACCACCGACCAGTGGGGCTTGAGGGTGCGCGACCGCTCCGCACGCCACGGGCACGTGGGCTGCCTCTGGTGCCAACTGGCGGGCCGGCGAGGCGATCCCGTACGCACCGTTGCCGTACCCAAGCCCGCTGTTCCGGCCTCGCGTACGGAATCTCAGGCTGACCAGTTGTCCTGACGCCGGTGTCGACGGGCAGAGGCTGTCCGTACCGGAGATGGGGGCTGTCCGTACCGGAGATCTCGACCGTGCGCGCCGTCATGAAACCGGCCGGGCGTGCTCATCAATGCTCTCCCCGCCCCCGGAGTAGTCGGCCCCCCGGACGGGCAGCACGTGCGGTGCCCGTCCGGTGCGGCCGTTCCACCGCGACTCAGTTGACGCCGTCAAGGACCTCGCGCAGCTTGCGCGCGAAGGCCGCAGGCTGCCCGGCATAGCCGAACTCGCCATCGAGGAAGCCGCCGTGGTGGCTCGGGAACACCGTCGCCGGCCGCCCGAGCAGTTGGGCTGCCGCCACCGAGGTGCGCCCGGTGAACGTGTCCCCCGTCTCCTCGCCCACCGCGATCACGACGCGCGTCGGCGCCGCGGTCAGCGCGTCGGCGTCGGGCCGATAGCCGCTGACCGCCCAGGACCGGTCGGACAGCAGCGGATCCTCACGGGAGCCGTCGTCCTCGGTCGGCATGCCGAACGCGGCGGGATCCGGCGCGGGTTGGGCGAAGTACTCGTCGGTGAACTCGCCCTGCCACGACGTCATCGCGATGAAGGCCGCCATGCCCGCGCCCCAGCCCTTCGCCTCGTACGCGTCACGGACACCGGCCCGGGCGCGCTCGGCGGCCAGGGCGTCGGGGAGCAGCGGAATGAGCGGTGGCTCGTGCGCCACCAGGGTGGTCAGGGCATCGGGGTACGCCGCCACGAGGGCGAGCGCGGTCACCGCACCGCCACTGCTCGCGAACATGTCGACCGGGCCCGCGCCGAGCGCCTCGATGATGGCGCGCACATCGGCGGCCTGGATCGTGGGCTCATGGTCGACCCGGCCGTCCCCGCGGGTGCTGCGACCGAGGCCGCGCGGGTCGTAGGTGACGACGGTGCGCTCGGGGAAGTGCGACGCCAGCGCGGCGAAGCCAGTGGCGTCCATGGGCTGGCCGATCATGACCAGCGGCGGGCGTCCGTCGGTGGTCGGCAGCGGGCCATGGACGTCGTAGGCGAGATCGGCCTCGGGAGTCTTGAGTATGTGCGTTGTCATAACCATGTAGACGCTTTCCCCATCGAAAACTCATCGCCGCCTCCACCCACAACGCTCCACGCCGGTTGTGGAGGCCACGCCTGAGCGCGAGCTGTGTCGCGCGTCATAGCCGCGGCCCGCGTCAGCGAGCTGCCGCGGGCTCATGAACGATCGAGGCCGGCGATCGAGGCCAACCGGGTCCAATGGATCAGGCCCTGGCGATACTCCTGCCCGGCATGGGCTCCGCGAGTGCGGTCCGCCATTCAGGCGCGCCGAAGGCGTCCGCGAAGTACTGCGTCTCGTGCGCCACATGCCCGTCGGCGAATTCCATGATGCTCACTGAATGAGTGGGCACCCCGTCGTAGGTGATGACACACTCGCTCACCCACAGATCCCCGCCGCCGACAATGCGGTGGACGGTGAAGTGCCGATCGGCGGGGTGCCCCCCACGTTGCGCCGAGATCGTCTCGCGGCCCCGGAATCGTTCACCTGACTGGGGGTAGTCGAGAATCGCGTCCACGGCGTAGATGGCGTGCTCGGCTTCGGTATCCCCACGTTCCGACGCCTGCCAGTGTTCCTCGATCGCGGCCCTGGTCCGGTTGTCAGCGTTCATCGTGTTTGTCCCTTCAGCGAGCGGCCGGAGCGGTCTGGAACGTCCACCGCGTATGGGAGTAGCGCCCGTCGTCCCGGCCGAAGCCGTACGCGGTGGCCGGGGCCACCGCGAACACCATCACGTCCCCCTTCCGAAAGGCGTCCCCGATCCCGTGGAAGGTGCCCTCGGGCGACGTGATGTGCGAGCCGTACTTCGCCTCGTACGCCGCGATCACCTCCTCCAGCACCGCCGGATCCACGACCGGCTCCGCCTTGCCCTCGACCACGAGGTCGAGCCCTTCGGTGAGCGAGTTTCCCCCGGTGATCAGCGCGCAGCGCCCGTCATGAGCGAGGTTCCTCGCCTTCTGCTCCCCCGCACCGGTGGAGAAGTACAGCGCCCCGTCGTGCCAGGCGGCGATCACGGGGGTGACATGCGGCCGGCCGTCGGATCTCACCGTGGAGACCCAGAAGATCTCGGCGGCCTCCAGCTGCCGCTGGGCCTCGTCCCACTCGGTGGCCGTGACGTCCGCGGCACCCGGGCGGGGATGGAGCGCGGAGCTGTAGCGGGCGTCGAGCTGAGTCGTGGGCCGCGTCGCGTGTCCCTTTGTCGGCATGGTGGATCTCCTTTCCTTTCCCCCGTAATTTCCTTTCCCCCGTATTCCCTTCCCCGGTAATCCCTTCCCCGGCCGCGTCACGACCTCACCGTCACCTTCTTCGCCCGAACCCATGACACGGTGTCACTGGCGGTGGCGCGGCGCCGGAAGAATACTGGGGCGCGGACTCTCGCTCTTCGATCCCGGAGACCTCGCACATGGACACCAGTCCTCCGCGCATGCCGCCTACGGCCCGCCGGTGAAGCCGGCCCGGGCAGCGGCACACTCAGGGTCCGAGGACACCGAACCGGCGCAGGGACGGCTGCGCAGACTGAACCTCACCACGCTGCTTCCGCCGATCGCCGTCGGCGGGATGGTAGTGGTGGCGATGGACTCGCGGACCTGGTGGGACGTCGCCTTCCTCAGCCTTGGTGTGGCGGCCGCCCTGCTGGCCTTCGTGCGGTGGGCGGTCCGCGGGGGCATCTCCCGCGTCACACTCCCCTGCCTGATCATCACCGCGGCCGTGTGGGCCTTCGGGGCGCTGGCTACCGACAGCAGGTCAGCGTTCTTCGGCGTCAGCGTCGTGGGCCCGCTCGCCGTATCCAGGATGCGGCGCCACCGAGGCGCGGCAGCCGTGGCGCTGACCGTCTTCGTCGCCCTGGTCGGAGCGGCCCGGCCCCTGGTGACTCAGGAGAGTGTCCCCGACATTCTGCTCCCGTACGTCATCGTCCCCGCGGGCTTCACGGCGGTGCTGACCGGATTCATGTTCCCCAACAAGCGCTTCTACGACCTCGTCGAGGAACTGGAGGAGTCACGGGAACGCGAGGCGGAACTGGCCGTCATCCGCGAACGGATGCGGTTCGCCAGCGATCTTCATGACATCCAGGGCCACACCCTTCATATGGTGAAGTTGAAGACCGCCCTGGCCCAGAAGCTGGTGCGCAGCGATAGCGGGCGAGCCGAGGAGGAACTGCGCGAGATCCACGCCCTGGTCGCCGACACCATCACCCAGACCAAGGAGCTCGCCTACGCACAGCGACGACTCAGTCTCCCGGCGGAGCTGGAGAACGCGAGGAACCTCTTCGAAGCCGCAGGCATCCGCGTGCGTGTCGACCGGGATGCCGACGTCGGCGCTCGCGCAGGCGCCGAGGTCGACGCCCGCGCGGGCGAGCTTCTCGGCCAGGTCCTCCGCGAGACCACGACCAACATCCTGCGGCACGCACAGGCCGAACAGGTACGGATCACCCTCTCCGCGACGGGCATCACCATCGTCAACGACGGCGCGCAGGAGACCCCGCTTCCCCAGCTCAGAGGACTCGCCACGCTCAAGGAACGGGTGGCCGACGGCGGAGGCGAACTCACGGTGGAACAGGAACACGGCCGGTTCCTGACAGCCGCGCGACTCTCCCGCCCGCGCCCCGCCGCTCCCCCGAGAACGCGGAAGGACCACCGATGACCACCGTGGTACGGGCCGACGACGAAGCGTGTCGTCGCGCCGGGGGTGTGACATGCGATCGTGGCGCGAAGTCTCCGTTCGGCCGACAGCTCGCGAAGCACATGCTTCACGTCAGGGCGCCCGTTCCTCACACAGGCGGTGGAACCGTGGGAAAGGTCTCCGTCACGGTGTGAGGGAGCGCCCGTTTCGGTCAACTTGTCGGTCCGCACATGGTGTTCGGCTCGCGCCCATGCATATGCTCCTGTCTGGTTCGAACAGGACCGCACATGTCGCCGGCGTCCATCCGACGTCGGCGAGCCACTGAACGGGAGGAGCCTCATGAGCACCAATCTTCTGCTGGAAGACACCACCGACCTCGCCGACCTGGATCTCGACATCCAGATTTCGGAGACCGAAGGCGAGGGCCCCGCGTTCGCGTCCGGTGGCGCCACCTCACCCAGCACGTTCGGATCGCCCTGCAACATCTGTTGCCTTTAGGGCGTGCCCTCGCGCCCGCGTGGGGCGGGGTCGCTGCCCCACCCCACGCGGGTCGTGCCAGTTCTCTGGATCGAGTGATCGAGGGATCGAGGGGATCGACGAGGGAGCCGGAACACGTGCGGGATGACCACTACACGCCGCAGGAGTGCCTGTTCGTACGCATCACGGCGATGCCCCGCACCGGACCGGCAGGTCCTCCCCTCGGCGACTCGGCCGCGCGGATACGCGAAGCCGCCGCCGACCCGCTGCTGCGCGAGGCGTTGCACGTCGCCAGCGGGGCCCTCGCCGACTCGCTCGACCGGCTCGACGCGGGGGCCGATCTCGGGGCCAAGCGGCTGCGCCGTACCGCGCTCTCCCTCTCCCGGTACGCTCTGCGAGCCGAGACCAGGCCCACGCCCTTCGGGCTTTTCGCCGGAGTCTCACCCGCCCGGGTCGCGGACACCACACGGGTGACACTGTCCGGCCCCGGCGAGAAGGCGGTTCGGCCGGACGCCGCCTGGCTGACCCGGCGCGTCGACGAATGGCTCGAACTGCCGGACGTTCGCCGGGGCGTCGACGTGGTGCTGAGCGACCTGTGCCGAACACGGGGCGAACGGCTCGTCGTACCGGGCAACGGGCGCGAGGCCTCCGTCCGTAACACGGCCCTGGTGGCCTGGGTGTGCGAGCGGACGACGCGGCCTGTCCGCTACACCGTGCTCCTGGAGCGGGCCCGCGCCTCGTTCCCCCGGCTCACCCCCGGCCAAGTGGACGGCGCGCTGTCCCAACTCGTACGGCACGGCTTCCTGTTGACCTCCATCACCCCACAGGACCTGAACGAGGCGCTGTACGAACGCATCGCGGCGGCGATCGCCCCCGTGCCGGGAGCGGAGGCCGAACTCGCTTCCATACGCGCGGCGCTGGACGACTACGCCGCGACGAAACCCGGCGAGGGCCGCGCGGCCTGGCGCAGGCTCATGCGGCTGACCGACCCCGAGGGCACCGCTGTCAGGCTGCCCGTCCACGTCGACCTGCGGATGGACGCCGACCTGCGGATCTCGCGGGCGGTGACCGACGAGGCCGCCCGCTACGCCTCCGCCATGTGGGAGATCTCCGCGGACTGGCAGACCCACACCCATATGCGTACCTACTGGGACCGATTCCTGGAGGCGTACGGCACCGGCGGCGTGGTCCCGCTGGGCCAACTCGTCGACCGGCACCGGGGGATCGGCTTCCCGCCCGGCTACGGCGAGCGCCCCGACGGCGAGTCCACGGGACACCAGGAACCGGAGCGGCTGCCCAAGGAACGCCGTCTGCTCACACACGACCTGGTGCAGGAGGCGCTGCTGAGCGGTGACGACGAAGTCCGGCTCACGCCCGGTCTCGTCGACCGGCTGGCCGCCGGCCGGACGGCCGACGCGCACCCGCCCCCGCCCAGGTCGCTGGAGCTCTGCTTCCACCTGCTGGCGGAGAGCGAACAGGCCATCGACCGCGGCGACTTCACGCTCCTGTCCCCGCCGTATCCGGGTTCCTGGGTCGCCGGAGCGACCGTCGGGCGATTCGCCGAACTCGTCGGGATGGAGGACGAACTGGCCTCCCTCCTGGCCGGTCTCGGCGACGCCGATACGGTACCGGCCCAGGTGGTGTACCGACCACACACGGTGCGCGGGCTCAACATGGCCCAGGTCCCGCGCCTGCTGCCGCACCGGATACCGGTGGGTGTGTACGCCGACCGGAACGCGCCCGGCACCCTGGACTGGCGTCAACTCCTCGTCTCGCCCGGGCCTTTCGGACTGCGGCTGACACTGCCGGACGACGGACGTGAGGTCCTGCCCGTCGTGCCGCACATGCTCGCTCTCGACCGGGAGGCGCCGCCGGTCGCCCGGCTGCTGGTGGAACTCGTCTCCGGCAGAGCCAGGACATGGACGGGCTGGAACTGGTGCGGGCTGGAGGGACTGCCCTGTCTCCCCCGTGTGACGTACGGCCGCGTCACGGTCTTCCCTCGGCGCTGGGTGCCCGACCGGCACCTGCGGGACGCGGCGGAGGGCACGTCCGGGTGGGAGGAGGCGGTCGCGGCGTGGCGGGAGCGCTACCGCGTACCCGACGAGGTCAACCTCGCCAGGTGGGACCGTATGTACCGGGTGGATCTCACCGATTCCTGGCGCCGGGAGGTGTTTCGCCAGGAAGTCCGCGGCGGCGGCTCGCTGGCGATCATGGAGGATCTGACGGACGGCGGACGCCAACTGGGCTGGTCCGGCGGACACGGCGCCGAAGTCGTCATTCCGCTCGTCCGGTCCACCGCGTCGGGTCAGCACCAGGAGAACGGGAGGGCCCGCCGACCGCGCCGTCCAGTGCCGGCGCCCCGGCCCACGGACCACACCGTTCAGCATCTGCCGGGTGAGGACTGGCTCTACGCCAAGTTCTACGGGACTCAGGACACGCACGACGAGTTGCTGCACGCCGCCCTCCCCACGCTCGTGCGCGAGGTCGCGGACAATCTGCGCAGCTGGCACTACCTCCGCTACCGCGATCCCGAGCCCCATATCCGCCTCCGCCTGCACGGCGAGGCCGAAGCCCTGCGGACCACGGCCTTGCCCCGGCTCGCCGCGGTGAGCCGGGCCTGGCAGGAGACGGGGTTGATCAAGGGCATGGTCCTCGACACCTACCGGCCCGAGACCGACCGCTATGGCGGGCCCGACGCACTCGCCCACGCGGAGCGGATGTTCTGCGTCGACAGCCAGTCGGCACTGGCCCAGCTCGGCATGCGGGCGCGGGGCGCTCTGGCCCTGCCCGCCCCCGTACTCGCGGCCGTCAACCACGCGCTGCTGCTGGAATCACTCGGCGACTGGGACTGGTCGGCCTGGATCAGCCGCGCTCTGCCCAAGGGGCCCGCCCACGCGGCCTACCGGAAGTACCGGGAGCAGGCCACGTCGCTGATCGTGCCGGGACGTACCGCCCAGAGCGCGGCGCCCGTGCTGGGCGCCCCCGTCACGGCCCTGTGGAGCACCACGCCGGAGACCGGGAAGTACGGTGCGCTGCTGATGTCCGACGAGGGACGGGCGCCCGGTACCGAACAGCACGCCGAAGCCGTGATGGCGCTGCTGCACATGCAGCACAACCGCCTCCTCGGCATCGACAGAACCGGCGAGGACACCGGCTACGCCGTGCTGCGCGGCGTAGCCCGCGACCATCAGGGGCGCCTGGCCCACGCCCGCAACAAGGACAACAACGAGAACAAGGACACGGGCTCGGGCGCGGGCGCGGGCGCGGGCGCGGGCGCGGGCGCGGGCGCGGGCGCGGGCAACGATACCGACAGGAACAGGGAGGTGACCGGGTGACCGCCCCTCGTTACGCGGACGAGGCCCGGGACGTCGCCGCGCAGGTCTTCGACCGGCTCGCCGACCCGGAGGCCACCGCCGCCGACACCCGTATTCCGGGCGACTCCTCGCACATCAGCCTGGACGAACCCCTCTGGCAGGACCTGGCCCTCTCCAGCGGCTATCCGGGAGTGTCCCTGGCGTTCACCGGCCGCGGCACCCCCGGCCCCGCCGACGCCGCCCGAGCGCACGCGTACCTCGTCCGGGCGATGCGAGCCACGGCCGCCACCGCCCATGCCCCCGGCGGCATCTACAACGGCCCGGGCGCCGTCGCCTTCGCCGTGCTCGTGGC
This sequence comes from Streptomyces sp. NPDC094034, assembly GCF_040303865.1. Classification (NCBI taxonomy): domain Bacteria; kingdom Bacillati; phylum Actinomycetota; class Actinomycetes; order Kitasatosporales; family Streptomycetaceae; genus Streptomyces; species Streptomyces sp. NPDC094034. The sequence goes on from NZ_JBEOUD010000012.1 coordinate 26,420, forward strand.
CCACCGCGCCACCGGCGGCTACCGCTCCGCTCTCGGCCGGCTCGACGAGCATCAGCGCCGCCTGGTCCGCCGTGCGCTTCCCGAAGTCCGTGACGCCCCGATGCCGACCAACGGCGAGTTCGAGGTGGTCCGCGTCATGAGCGGCGTCGGCCGCTATCTGCTGGCGCGCCGTGAGCAGTGCGAGGAGGAACTGCGACTCGTCCTCACCTATCTGACTCAAATGGCGCACGGCGAGATCAGCCACCGCGGCCATCAGGTCCCCCGCTGGTGGACGTGGGCAGCGCCCAAGCTGGGGCAGGAGGTCGAGATGCCCGACGGGCATCTGAACCTCGGGCTCTCGCACGGTGTGGCGGGGCCGCTCGCCCTGCTCTCGCTGGCCTGGCAGCGGGGTGTGGTCGTCGACGGGCAGCGCGAGGCCATCGAGCGCCTGGTCGACCTCCTCAGGCGCTGGACGTTCGAGAGCGCGGGCGGACCGCTCTGGCCTCCTCATCTGACCCTCGAAAGCTGGGTGGCCGGGCCGGGCATCCCGTCGCCGCGCCAGCGCCCCTCCTGGTGCTACGGCGCCCCGGGGATCTCCCGCTCGCTCCAGCTCGCGGGTCTCGCACTCGACCGAGCCGAGTGGCGCGGACTGGCGCACCGTTCCCTGCTGCCGTTCCTGACCACCGATCCGGACAGCTGGAGCATCGACAATCCCCACGTGTGTCACGGGTGGGCCGGGATGATGCATTTGCTCGCCGTGCTGAACGAGTCCATCGGAGACAAGCGTCTGACCGAGCTCGTCGACGACATGGCGGCCCGTACTCTCGCCCAGTTCCGCCCCGAGTACCGGTTCGGGTTCCGAGCCCCCCTCACCAGCGCCCCGCAGGGCACCGACGCCCCGGCCTTTCTGGAAGGTGCCACCGGCACCGCCCTCGCACTCGACGCGTACGCGGACGGCCGCACCACAACCGACTGGGACATGGCCCTGCTGCTCGCCTAGGGCGCGGGGCCGTTGGGCCGGGCGGGCGGCCGGGCGGGCGAAGAGTTCGTGGGGCCGTCCGCGCTTGCGCCGCTTCGGCGGTGGCTTTCCACCGCTGGCGCGAGACGGACAGGCACCCCCCACACGTCAGTGGTCCGATCCGTCATTACGCGTCGTGGAAGACGAGACCAAGGGTGTGCCGCCGGCCGGAGCGGACAGTGCTCACCCCGTGCCGCATGGGGCCGGCGGACCAGCCGCGTTGGGAGGCGACGGGCCGGTCGCGGGTGGTGAAGATCAGCCCGTGGCCCTGGGGAAGCGTCGTGGACGATCCACGGGACTGGGCTCGCGGGCGCTGCTCGGTCATGATGAACTCGCCACCGCTGTAGTCGATTCCGGGCACGTCAAGGCCGATGACGACCTGGAGGGGGAAAACGGCCTCGCCGAACACATCACGGTGCAGGGCGTTCCAGTCCCCGGCGCCGTACCGCAGCAGGATCTGCGCGGACTTGGTCTGGCCGGCCTGATGACAGTGCCCCAGCCACTCCTCCAGGGTGTCCGGCCAGGGCGCCGGTCGGCCGAGCTTGGCCGCCCAGTCGCGAGCGACAGGCAGCAGGCGTGGATAGAGCGCCTCCCGCAACTCCTTTACGAGGAGAGGCAGTTCATGGGTGAAGTAGCGGTACTGGCCGGAGCCGAAACGATGGCGGGCCATGTCGACGGTGGTACGGAACCGCTCGGCCTCGTCGTACAGAGCGACAATCGCGGCGCACTCGTCAGACGTGAGCAGCCGGTCGGTCAGTGCGCTGCCGTACGCGTTGACCTCATCCGTAAGTGCCTCCCAGTCCGCTGAGTCGACCCGCGTGGCGAGCGTGGGCTCACGGTGGGTGGCGGTCGTGGTGCCGGTCATGGTGGGTGTCCTCCCTGGGGCGGCGGACGTCGGGCGCCGTCGCGCGTACGCGGGAACTGGTTGCGCTGAGCTCTTTCTTCACGGTCCATGCTGTGGGCGGGCGGCATCATCTGCTGGCGGCATTCGGACATCACACTGCGGGGGTGCGTTCGACGTCACACCGCGGGGGTGACGGCGCAGGCCAGGGTCCGGATCGTTCGACTGGGCCACCCAGCCACCCGATGAATTGCGTGTCATGTTCATTGACAGGCCCACATATCTCCGCCACGCTCCGATTCATCCGATGACTTGAGGAGGGGTGGATCCGCATGGCGATCCATGTCCGTATGCGCACCACCGTGTTGATGCTGTGTCTCGCGCTCGCGGCAGTGCTGGTCGCCGCGCTGCCCGCCGGCGCCGAGCCTGCCACCTGGAGAGTCTCGGCCCCGTCCGCTCCTGCCGGGCGCGGTCCCGCTGCCGTCGTCAGGCTCGATCCCTCCGGCGGGAACCTGTCGCTGGAGGTGACCCGTGACGGGCAGATCGTCATCGAGCCCTCGCCCCTCGGCATCGTCACGGAGAGAGCGGACCTTTCCACCGGTCTGCGCCTTCTCGGGCGCAGTGACCGTACGGTCTCCGAGTCGTACCGCACCACCGTCGGCAAGGACCGCACCCGCCATGCCCGGATGACGGAGACGCGCTTCCGCTTCGGCACCGCGGACGGCACCAGGCTCGATCTGCTCGTGCGGGTCTCCGGCGACGGGGTGGCCTACCGCTACGTCCTGCCTGCCGACACCGGCGATGTGGTCGGTGAGGACTCCGGGTTCACCCTGCCCGCGGGCTCGACGGCCTGGCTCGGCAAGTACCGGAAGGACAACGAGAACCTGTTCGCCCAGTACGACGCGGCCGGCGCACCCGCCGGCGAGTACATGGCGCAGGCGCTGTTCAAGGCCGGTGACAGCTACGCGCTGGTCGCGGAGTCCGACCTCACCGGGACCTACTCGGGCGCCCGTCTCACGCACGACGCGGGGTCGGCCACCTACCGTGTCAAGCTCTGGGACGAGCGGGTGCGGGTCGACGGGGCGCTCACCACGCCCTGGCGCACGGTGATCACCGGCGATCTGGCGACCGTCACCGAGTCCACGTTCGTCGACGACATCGCCCCCGCCTCGAAGGTTCGTGACACCTCCTGGATCAAGCCGGCGCCCGCGCTGTGGACCTGGCTCGCGGGCGGTAGGCCGGCTGGGCAGAGCCTGGAGAAACAGAAGGCGTACGTGGATTACGCCGCGCAGCGCGGCTGGCCGTACACCGTGGTCGACGCGGGCTGGTACTTCGACCCGGATCAGTGGGACGTCACCGATCCGGACTGGCAGACCACCAGTTGGCTGCCGGAGCTCGTGCGGTACGGCCGTGAGCACGGCGTCGGCATCCAGGTCTGGATCCACCATCGTGACCTCGATACCCCCGAGGAGCGGGACCAGTGGCTGCCGACGCTGGAGAGGTGGGGCGTCAAAGGCGTGAAGATCGACTTCATGGACTCCGAGGCACAGGAGACGTTCCGCTGGTACGACGCGATCCTGGCCGCGACCGCGGAACACCACCTCCTCGTCAACTTCCACGGCTCGACGATCCCCAAGGGCATCCACCGCACATGGCCGCAGGTCATGACCATGGAGGGGGTCAACGGCGAGGAGAAGAAGACCAATACCCCGGAGCATCTGGCGACGCTCCCCTTCACCCGCAATGTCATCGGCGGGATGGACTACACCCCGGGCGCCTTCCATCGCGCGGAACGTCCCAACGCGGCTTCGGACGCGGGCGAGTCGGGACTCGCCGTGCTCTACGAGTCCGGCATCCAGAACCTCGCGGGCACACCTGAGTCCTACGACGAACGCCCCGAGGCCCGGCGCTTCCTGGAGCAGATCCCGGCGGCCTGGGACGAGACGAGACTGCTGGCGGGTGACCCCGGCGAGAGCGCGGTGCTGGCCCGCCGCGACGGCGAACGCTGGTTCATCGGCGGCATCTTCGCCGGCGCGGCCCGCACCGCCGAGGTGCCGCTGCGCTTCGGCCACGGCACGTGGCTGGTGGAGACGGTCACCGACGGGGCCGGTGGCCTGGTGCGCGAGGGCAGGGTGCTGCGCGGTGACGCGAAGCTCTCCGTGCCGGTGGTCGCGAACGGCGGCTTCGCGGCGCTGGCGTGTCGCTGGTACCCGGGCCGCACCAGCTGCGACCGCCCGCGTCGCTAGTGCTGTGGCCGGCGGATCCCTCGTCCCCACCTTCCCTCAAGAGACAGCTCGGATCCATCACGTCATCCTCATGTGAGCCACCGGGAGGCACCATGGCCACCGCACCCGATCCGTCGAGAAGGGCTCTGCTCGCCACAGGCACCGCGTTGGGCGGCGCATTGGCCGTGGGAGGCGGCACGGCCGTATCGGCCCGAGCCGCCTCCCCCGCGGGGGAATCCGGATCACTCCACCACACACCGACGGAACCACACATATCCCCGGACGCCTGGCGCACCGTCCTCGACGACGCCGACCCGGTATGGCAACGGATGCCGAAGACGTGGTACGAGGGCCCGTTCCTCGGCAACGGCTTCCTCGGCTCCGGCATCTACGCCGAACCGGGCGCGAACGCGATCCGCTTCAATGTCCAGCACTCCGAAGTCCAGGATCACCGGCCGGAGTTCGGTTCGCTCTTCGGCCTCGCCCGGCTGCCGATCGGCTACTTCACACTGGAGCCCGTCGGTACCATCACCGGCCTCGACTGGCGGCTGCGGCTGCGCGACGCCGAGCTGACCGGCACCCTCACCACCACCGCGGGCTCGCTGACACTGCACGCTCTCGTGCACTCCTCGACCGATCTGCTCGCCGTCGAGGTCACACCGAGCGAGGGAGAGCGCGGCTTTCGCTGGGTCTTCCATCCCGCCGTGGCGATCAGCCCGCGCGCCGCCTCCAAACCACTCCCGCCCGGGTACACGGCCAATCCACCTGCCACGATCGAGCGACACGGGGAGGTGACCGCCGCCGTACAGCCGCTGCTCGCGGGCGGCCTGCATGTCACCGCCTGGCAGGAAGTGGTCCGGCACGGCAGGCGCACCCTCTATGTGACGGTCGCGCACTCCCACCCCGCGACCACCGCCCGCGATCGTGCGCTGCGCGCGGTGCGGACGGCTCGGGCAGTGCCGTACGGCGTGCACGCGCTTCCTCATCGCGCCTGGTGGCAGCGCTACTACCGGAAGGGCTTCCTGTCGCTGCCCGACGCCCGGTTGCAGCGTTTCTACTGGCTCCAGCTCTACAAGGTCGCGGCGGCCGCCCGCAAGGACGCGCCGGTGATGGCGACCTCCGGGCCGTGGCTGGAGCCGACGCCCTGGCCCAACACCTGGTGGAACCTCAACGTCCAGCTTGAGTACTGGCTGATCCACGGCTCGAACCATCTCGAACTCGACGCCGTCACCCGCGCGTTGAGTGAGTTCCGGGATCAGTTGCGCAAGGAGGTCGCCCCTGCCTATCGCGGGGACTCGTACGGCATTCCGCGCACCACCGACCCCCAACTCGTCAACGGCGGTGCCACCTCGGGAGATCTGGGCTACGGCGTCGGCATTCCCGGCCAGGACCCGCCCACCCCCGAGGTCGGCAATCTCACCTGGGCACTGCACAACGTCTGGCTCAGCTACCGGCACACCATGGACGAGGCGATCCTGCGCGATGTCCTCTTCCCACTGCTGCGCAGGGCCGTCAACTACTATCTGCACTTCCTGTCCCCCGGCGCCGACGGCAAGCTGCATCTCCCGGCGACCTTCTCCCCCGAGTACGGGGTCAACGCGCCCGACTGCAACTACGATCTGATGCTGCTGCGCTGGGGCTGTCGTACCCTTCTCGACTCGGCCGAACTGCTGGGCGAGCGGGACCCGTTGGCGGACCGCTGGCGCGAGGTGCTGGCCAGGCTCACGCCGTACCCGGTGGACGGCGACGGTTACATGATCGGGGCCGGGGTCCCGTTCGCCAAGTCACACCGCCACTACTCGCACATGCTCGCCGTCTATCCGCTGTACGAGGTCACGGGCCGGACCGCCGACGAGCGGGCGCTGATCGAGAACTCGCTCGCCCACTGGGTCGGCTTCGAAGGAGCCCTCCAGGGCTACACCTTCACCGGCGCGGCCTCCATGTCGGCGCTTCTCGGCAAGGGCGACGACGCGCTCGGCTATCTCGGCCAACTGATGACACGCTTCATCCAGCCCAACACCATGTACAAGGAGTCGGGCCCGGTCATCGAGACCCCGCTGTCCGCCGCCCAGTCGCTGCACGACATGGTGTGCCAGTCCTGGGGCGGCACGATCAGGGTGTTCCCGGCGCTCCCCGCCGTCTGGCGTGATCTGGCCGTGCACGACTTCCGTACTCAAGGTGCCTTCCTGCTCAGCGCGGTACGGGAGAAGGGCACGACCCGCTGGGTACGGCTCAGCAGCGAGGCGGGCGCCAGGTGCGTCGTGCGCCACGGCATCGCGGGAGCCATCGAGGTCCGGGACAGCCGGGGACGGCGCACAGGGTACGAGCAGACCGGCGAAGGCGAGATCCGCATCCCCCTCCGCAAGGGTGAATCGGCGCTCATCACCGCGGCGGGCGATGCCCCGGACCTCACCGTCCGCCCCGTCACACCCAACGAACCGGCCCCCCGATGGGGGCTGCCCAGCTGACCCGTCTCGTCGCAGCCGAGGAATCCCGGCCGGCCGCCTTTGTCTCCCCGACATGGGCGGTCGGCCGCCCGTTTTCGGTTCGGGAATCGTCGGCGGACAGTGCCGGACAGGTCCGGGCCGCTCTGTCGATCCGTAAATGCCTTGATGTGATTGACCCCCAAGGCGGATACGAAGAGTAACCAGCCGTGCTTACCAGGCAGAAGACACTCAACCGCCGCCGTACCCCTCCTCCAGGTCGAGGCGTTGTGCCACCCGTGACCCTCGTACGGACGTGCGTCGATACCTACTTCCAGTGGGCACAGAGGGTAGTTGCGCGTGTCACATCGACAACCTCCCTACTCTCTCGGTAGATCGCCCCGCTCAAGTAATTCCCGGACCAAGGGGATCCGTTCGGAACCCCTGAGGGGAAGAACGTATGCGCAGTTCGCGAGATACTGTCGGACCGTCAATCGGAGCCCGGCTCGACCGACTCCCGGTGACAGCACACCACAAGCGCTTCGTCAATGTGATGGCGCTCGGCAACTTCTTCGAAATCTACGAACTCTTCCTGACGAGTGTCCTGTTGAGCACGCTCAAGAACACCTTCTCCCTCAACGGCCCCACTCTGTCGGTGTTCCTCGCCTCGACTGTCGTCGGAAGCTTCGTCGGCGCGGTCGTGGTGGGACGGGTGGCGGACCGGATCGGGCGACGCGGCGCCTACATGATCACGCTCAGCCTGTACTCGGCGGGGACGATCGCCTGCGCCTGCGCGCCGGACATCTGGACCCTGATCGCCTGCCGTTTCGTCATCGGCGTCGGACTCGGTGGCGAACTTCCGGTGACGGACTCCTATCTGGCCGACATTCTGCCGCCGGCCCGACGCGGCTATTACGCGGCGAGGGCATACACCTGCGCCCATGTCGCCGTACCCGTTGTCGGGTTGCTGGGCCTGCTGCTCGTCGACAAGGCCCCGTTCGGTGTCGCGGGCTGGCGGTGGATGTTCGCGATCGGGTCCCTCGGCGCGCTGCTGACCTTCTTCGTCCGCAGAGGTCTGCCCGAGTCACCACGGTGGCTGGAGACGGTCGGCCGGACGGCGGAAGCGGACAGGGTGACCGCCGTCTTCGAGAAGGCCGCGGAGGCGGAGGGGTGGAGGCCGCCGCCCATGCCCACGAAGGAAGAGGCCATGCCTCCGGCCGTGGAGAAGAGCCTGCCCGTCCGGGCGCTCTTCCGGGCTCCCCTGGCCCGCCGTACAGCCCTGATGGCCCTGCTGTGGGCTCTCGGGCCGATCGGATACTACGGCTTCCACAACCTCGCCACGCTCGCACTGGAGGCGAAGGGCTTCGATCTCGGCAGCTCGCTGACGTTCATGACGCTGTCGCTCCTCGGATCGCCGCTCGGCTCGTATCTGTCCATGCACATCGTGGACAGGGCCGAGCGGAAGTGGATCCTGTGCGTGGCGCTGACGGCCATGGCGGTGATCGGACTCGCTTACGGATACGCCCAGTCACCGGTGATGATCACGGTTCTCGGCTTCTGTTTCACCGTGGTGACCAACATCAAGACCAATGCCACCCATATCTACCAGTTGGAACAGTTCCCGACGAGCCTGCGCACCACGGCCAACGGCTGGCTGTTCTCGCTGAACCGGCTGTCCAGCGCGGCAGCGCCGTTCTATATGATCCCCCTCTTCTACGGCGCCGGAGTGGGTGCCGTGTTCATCGTGGGGGCGGCGGCGATACTGCTGGCCGCGATCGCCGTCGCGTTCGGCGTGCGGACCAGAGGGCTGTCGCTGGAGGACATCAGTACGGCGTCCAGGCCCGAGGATTCACCGACGCCCCTCATCCCTTCCCCGTCCACTCGCGCCACGACCAGGAAGCCGTAGGTCTCCCCGACACGTCCGGTCACCCGCCGGGCAAGGCGCTGTCGACCATCCGGATCGAGCCGGCGTTTCGTCGTCGGCGGTCATCTCGCCGCGGATCGGGGCGTGTTGGCGGCGGGTGGGGGGAGGTGCGCCGGGGGCGCGCGCCGAAGGCCGGATGGCCCGGTGCGCCCCCGTGCGCTGACCAGGCGATATTGCTACGGGTAGTTGATCCACAGCATGCTGTTACAAGCATCTCTGCTGTGCGGGGTGCCAATGAATGCCCTCTTGGCAACCCACGAACGTGAACGATGGGGTGAAATGTCCGGTTCTACGATATCTGGCGCGGGCCGGTCCCAGTCGGGGCGGGGCGCGCGCGACACCGCGCGTGCGCTGCTGGCCCGGGCCGCTCATCCCATATTGCTGATCTCGATTGTGGTCGTCTTCTCCCTGACCGTGCGGTACGGCTGGGACCCGAGCCGGGTCACCTTTGTCTTTCAGCTCACGATGCTCTGCTACCTCGCGGGGCTGGAGCGGCTGATCCCGTACCAGCGCAGCTGGCACCCCAGTCGGCGTGAGTGGCGCTGGTACGCCGTGTACTACGTCCTCACGGCGGTGGGCGGCGGACTGGCGCAGGCATTGGTCGTGGCCGCCGTGGGCGTCGTGGCCACCGCGGACCCCGTGCTTCCGCTCTGGGGAGAGATACCCCTCGCCCTGCTGCTGGGTTCGCTGGCCAGCTATGCCGTACACCGGCTCGGACACACCAATCCGTGGCTCTGGCGGCTGCACGGCGTGCATCATGTGCCCGACAAGGTCAACGTCGCCAACAACGGCGTCAATCACGTCATGGACGTGCTGATCTCCCAGGGCTTCACCCAACTGGCACTGGCACTAGTCGGGTTCTCGGAGACGGCCGTCTTCGGAGTGGGCCTGTTCGTCGTCGCCCAGGGGTATTTCGTCCACGCGAATGTCGCCGTACGGCTCGGCCCGCTCAACCACCTCTTCGTGGGACCCGAGTTGCACCGGCTGCACCACAGCACCGATCTGGCCGAGGCCGGACATTACGGCTCCGACCTCTCCATCTGGGACCGGGTATTCGGCAGCTTCACCTGGCGGCCCGGTCGCGAACCGGCCGCGGTCGGCCTCGTGAACCCGGACTCGTTCCCCGGGACCGGCTCGATCGTCGCCACCCTGGTGCATCCCTGGCGACGGTCCGCGAAGACCGGTGAAACCGCCGGCTGACCTCCCGGCCCCCCGCTATCGCGAACATCCACGCATCGGCATCGCGCGTACCGCACCCGGACTCCGCTCCCGCTTCGGCGCACAGTCGCCCCCGCTTCGGCGCACAGTCGCCCCCGCTTCGGCGCACAGCCGCCTCCGCTTCGGCGCACAGTCCAGGGTGCCCGCGCCTGCCCTTCGCGCACGTTGCGTGTTGACGAACCGAGGACCCTTCCATGGCTGAATCGCTCCCCACCACGCCTCCCGAGAAGATCGCACTCATCGGCATCGGCTGCCGATTCCCCGGCGGCGCCGGTGACCACCGGACCTTCTGGCAGAACCTGCTGGACGGTAAGGACTGCATCACACCGACTCCGCGCGACCGGTACGACGTGACCACCCTCGGCAGCCGGGACAGGACCAAGCCCGGCCGCCTGGTGGGTGGCCGGGGCGGATACATCGACGGCTTCGACGAATTCGATCCCGCCTTCTTCGGCATCAGCCCCCGCGAGGCCGACCATATGGACCCACAGCAGCGGAAGCTGCTTGAGGTGACCTGGGAGGCGCTGGAGGACGGCGGTCAGAAGCCGGCCGAACTGGCCGGAGCCGATGTCGGTGTGTTCATCGGCGCGTTCACCCTGGACTACAAGATCCTCCAGTTCTCCGACCTCCGCTTCGACACCCTGGCCGCGCACACGGCGACCGGCACGATGATGACGATGGTGTCGAACCGCATCTCGCACTGCTTCGACTTCCGCGGCCCCAGCGTCTCCATCGACACCGCGTGCAGCTCATCCCTGGTCGCCGTGCATCTCGCCTGCGAGAGCCTGCGCCGGGGTGAGAGTGGCCTCGCCCTCGCCGGCGGCACCCTGCTGCATCTGACGCCGCAGTACACGATCGCCGAGACCAAGGGCGGCTTCCTGTCCCCGGAAGGCCGCTCCCGTACCTTCGACGCCGCCGCGGACGGATACGTACGCGCCGAAGGCGTCGGTGTCGTGGCGCTGAAGCGCCTGTCCGACGCTCTGCGGGACGGTGATCCGATCCACGCCGTGATCACCGCGAGCGGGGTCAACCAGGACGGACGCACCCCTGGCATCACGGTGCCCAGCGCCGACGCCCAGGTCACCCTGATCGAGCGGGTGTGCGCCGAGGCCCGGATCGCACCGGGCAGCCTCCAGTACGTGGAAGCACACGGCACCTCCACCCCGGTCGGCGACCCCATCGAGGCCGACGCCCTCAGCCGGGCCCTGGCCGTCGGCCGCGAACCGGACGCCCCCTGCTATGTCGGCTCGGTCAAGACCAACATCGGGCACACGGAATCGGCCGCCGGAATCGCCGGGCTCATCAAGACCGCCCTCAGCATCGAACACCGCACGATCCCGCCGCACATCAACCTTGAGCGGATCAACCCCGCCATCGACCTCACCGCCGCGCCCTTCACCATTCCGGCACAGGTCACCGACTGGCCCGCGCACAAGGGACCGGCGCGGGCCGGCGTCAATTCGTTCGGCTTCGGCGGCACCAACGCGCATGTCCTGCTGGAGGAAGCACCGCCGCCCACCACCGAAGCGCGGCCTTCGGCGCCCCGCCCGCGCCACAGCGTCCTCCCGCTGAGCGCGCGCGACGCGTCCGGCCTGCCCGTACTGGCCGAGGCGATCCGCCGGCACCTGGCGGGGCCCGCCCAGGCCGCCCCCGGGCAGACCACATCCCTCGCGGACCTCGGACACACGCTCGCGCACCGCCGCCAGCACCATGACGCCCGGCTGTCCGTCGTCTACTCCTCCCGTGACGACCTGGACGAGGCGCTCGCCGCGCATGTACGGGGCGAGGCCCACCCCCGCGTGCTCGTGGGCCGACGGCGCGAGGACCTGCGCCGACCGGCCTGGGTGTTCACCGGCATGGGCCCCCAGTGGTGGGGCATGGGCCGCGAACTGTTCGCCTCCCAGCCCGTCTACCGGGACGCCGTCGTACGCTGCGACCGTGAGATCGCCGCGCTCACCGGCTGGTCGCTCATCGAGGCGATGAGCGTGGACGCGGCCGACTCCCGCATGGCGGAGACCTGGCTCGCCCAGCCCGCCAACTTCGCCGTACAGATCGGCCTCGCCGCCCTCTGGCGCGCCCATGGAGTGCACCCCGACGCCGTCGTCGGTCACAGCACGGGCGAGGTCGCCGCGTTCTACGAGGCGGGCGTGTACAGCCTGCGCGACGCGGCGCGGATCGTCGTGCACCGCAGCCGTCTGCAACAGCGGCTGACGGGTACCGGAAAGATGCTCGCCGTGGGCCTCACGGAGGACGAGGCCGCGCGCCGCGTCCAGCCGTACGGAGATCTGGTGTCCGTCGCCGCGGTGAACAGCCCGGCCGCGGTCACCCTCGCCGGGGACGAGACGGCTCTTGGCGCACTCGCCGAAGAGCTGAGCGCGGAGAGCGTCTTCGCCAAGTTCCTGACCGTCCGGGTGCCTTACCACAGCGCCCGCATGGGGGAGATCAAGGACGAGCTGCTGTCCTGCCTCTCCGGCATCGAACCACGCCCCGCCCAGGTACCGCTGTATCTGACCGCGCGTGAGGGCCTGGCCCACGGCACCGAACTCGACGCGGACTACTGGTGGCACAACGTCCGCGACAGTGTTCTCTTCCGCTCGGCCGTCGAGCGCATGGCGGACGACGGCCACCGTGTCTTCCTGGAGATCGGCCCGCATCCCGTACTGGGCCACGCGATCAGGGAATGCCTCGCGGACAGCGACGCCGAGCGGTCCACCGAGGTGGTGACCCTGCCCTCCATCCGCCGTGAGGAGGACGAGGAGATCCGTTTCACCACCTCGCTCGCCGCCCTCCACAGCCTCGGCCTCGACATCGACTGGGGCGTGCTCCAGCCCGCGGGACGGCCTGTATCGCTGCCGGCCTACCCGTGGAAGCGCGACCGGTACTGGACGGAACCGGATCCCGTGGCGCTGGTCAGGCTCGGCCGGGTCGACCACCCCCTCCTCGGCCGTCGGCTGGCCACCGCGGAGCCGGTGTGGGAGACAGAGCTCGACCTGGAGACCGCCCCGTATCTGGCCGACCACCGCATCCAGGGGCGGGCCCTGTTCCCGGCCGCCGGCTATCTCGAAATGGCCGCCCAGGCGGTACGGACCCTGACCGGCGGCACCGAGACCGCGCTCGGCGACATCGAACTGCGCAAGGCCCTGTTCCTTCCCGACGACGCGTCCCGCACCGTGCAGTTGGCACTCTCCCTGGAGGACTCCTCGTTCACCGTCGCGACCGGCACGGGCGAGAGCGGGGAGCGCGCGGTCCACGCGAGCGGTGTGGCCCGCGCCGACCACCGCCCCGCCGCCCTGGCGCCGCTGGACATCGACGCGGTCAGGGCCCGCGGCGAACGTCATCTCGACAGCGGAGCCTGCTACGCGTCGCTGAGCTCGCTCGGCTACCACTACGGTCCCGCCTTCCAGGGCATCGAGGAGGTGTGGACCGGCCGGGGCGAGGCGCTGGCCCGGATCCGTCCGCCCGAGGCCATCGGTGACGACGCGGCGGGCCACCACATCCATCCCGTTCTGCTCGACTCCTGCTTCCAGGCGCTTCTCGCCGCCGGGAGCCTGGGTGGTCCCCGCGCCCTGCCCACCCCGGTGGGGGACGACCGCCCGGCGGGCGGCTCCACCGGCATCCTGCTGCCCCTGTCCATCGCCGAGGTACGCACCGGCCCGGTCGGCGACCGGCCGCTGTGGGCCCATGCCCATGTCACCCGGCAGCGGGACGGCGAACTGGTCGGAGACATCAGCCTGTACGGCGACGACGGCCTCCCGCTCGGACGGGTCAGCGGTTTCCGGGCCGCCGACGTGGAACAGGCGTCGGCCGCCGTGGGGCTGGGCACGATCGACAACTGGCTCGCCGAACCCACCTGGACCGCGAGCCCTCTGGAGTCCGATCCGGCCACCGCTCCCGCGCCCGGCGGCTGGCTGCTGTTCGCCGACGCGCCCGGCGGAGTCGCGGACGCGCTCGCGGAGCTGGTCACCGCGGGCGGCGGCCGCTGTCACCTCGTACGCCCCGGTGACTCGTACACGATCAACCGACGGGCGGACACCTCGACCGTGGTGCCCGGGGGCATCGACGACCTGCGCAGGCTGCTGGCCGACCTGGCGCAGGACTCGGCGGGTTCCGGCGCCGCCGTCGACACCGTCGTGCACCTCTGGAATCTCGATCTGCCGGCCCTGGACGAGACCGAGCGCGGGCGCCTCGAAGAGCACGGCACCACCGGGGCGTACTCCCTGGTCGTCCTCGCGCGGGCGCTTCAGGAGGACCGGCGTCAGATCGCCGCGCCCGCCGCCCTGCACATCGTCACACGCGGTACGCAGGCCGCCGATCGCGGTGACGCCGTCGAGCCGCTGGGCGCCCCCGCCTGGGGCATCGGCCGCGTCCTGCGCCATCAGGAACTGACCGCGCACCGGGGCACGTTGATCGACCTCCCCCTCGTCCCGGAGGGCGCGCGGGCAGCCGATGGGCGAAGGGCCGAGGCACGGGCCCTACTGGACGAGATCCTGACGGCCGCCGCGCATCCCGGTCCGTACGAGGACGAGATCGTCCTGCGCCCCGGCCGCCGCCTCATCAGCAGGCTCACCCGCCCCAGCGGACTCACCCGCCCTCTGCCACCACGGCTGCGTCCGGACGGCGCCTACCTCGTCACCGGGGCGTTCGGCGCCCTGGGCAGGCTCCTGTGCCGCTTCCTCGTGCGGCGGGGCGCCCGTCATCTCATCCTCGTCGGCCGTACCCCCCTCCCCGACCGCGCGACCTGGCGCGACCTGGACGGCGACTCGCCCGCCGGCCGCAACGCGCGGTTCGTCAAGGAGCTGGAGGCCCTGGGCGCGCACGCGGTCCACGCGCGGCTGGACATCACCGACGAACCAGCCCTGGTCGCGTGGCTGGACGCCTACCGGAGCCAGGACGCCCCGCCCGTGCGCGGTGTGTTCCACCTCGCCGGGCATGTGCGGGACACGCTCGTGCCCGCCATGGACCGAGCGGCCTTCGACTCCGTCCTCGCGCCCAAGGCGGCCGGTGCCTGGCTGCTCCACCGGCATCTGCGCGACGCACCGCTCGATCACTTCGTCCTCTTCTCCTCGATCGCCTCGCTGCTCACCACCGCGGGCCAGACCAACTACGCGGCGGGCAACGCGTTCCTCGACGCGCTGGCCCACCACCGCCGTGCCCGCGGACTGCCCGCGCTCAGCATCGACTGGGGCCCCTGGGCGACCGGCATGATCGAGGAGCTGGGGCTGGTCGAGCACTACCGCGCCAGCCGGGGCATGAGTTCGCTCTCGCCCGACACGGGGATGGCCGTGCTGGAGCGTGTCCTCGGCCAGGACCGAGCCCAGTTGCTGGTCGCCACGGTGGTGGACTGGAAGGTCTTCCTCGCCTGGTACGCGTCGCCGCCGCCGCTCGTCTCGGAACTCGCCGACGGCGCCGACGGCGGCGCCGGACCCGACGAGGACAGCAGCTTCCTCGATGTCTTCCGCGCGGCGGACGAGGAGCGCCGCGCCGAGCTGGTCACCGAGCGGTTCACGGCCGCGGCGGCCACCGTGCTGCGTGCGCCCGTCGAACAGGTCGAGCGGACGAACAGCCTGGCCGCCCTCGGTCTCGACTCGCTCCTGGCGATGGAGCTCCGCGCCCGTGTCCTCACCGAGACCGGTGTCGCCCTGCCTCTGGTGGCTCTGCTCAGCGGCGCTCCCGCCGCCGAGCTGAGCGGTCAGCTGCACCGGGCGGCGGCGACTCTCGTCGCGGAGACGGCGGATACGGCGGGCGTCCCGGGTAACGCCGCGGTCGAGGTGTACGAGGACGAGTCGTGTCATCCCCTCACCCAGAACCAGAAGGCGCTGTGGTTCCTCAAGCAGCTGAACCCTGACGGGTTCGCCTACAACATCGGCGGCGCCGTCGAGGTCAGGACCCGGCTGGAACCGGAGCTGATGTTCGACGCCGTCCGGACGCTCGTGGCGCGGCACCCCATGCTCCGCGCCAACTTCTCGCTGGAGGACGGCCGGCCGGTGCAGCGCGTCTCGGCCGCGGGCGAACCCGACGTGGGGATGTTCGACGTGCAGGGCCGCGACTGGGACGACATTCACGACCTGATCGTCCGTGAGTACCGCCGTCCGTACGATCTTGAGCACGATCCGCTGATCAGGATCCGGCTGTTCAAGCGGGGCCCGGACCGCTGGATCATCATGAAGGCCGTCCACCACATCATCTCGGACGCCATCTCGACCTTCACGTTCATCGAGGAACTGCTCGCGCTGTACGAGGGGACGCGCGAGGGCCGCCCCGTCGAACTGCCGCCCGTACCGGCCCGGTATCTGGACTTCCTGAACCGGCAGAACCGGTTCCTGGCCTCTCCCGACGCGCGCCGCATGCTGGACTACTGGCGGAGCAGCCTGCCCGCCGAGGTACCCGCCCTCGATCTGCCCACCGACAAACCTCGGCCGGCGGTGCAGACCCACAACGGCGCGTCCGAGTTCTTCGTCCTGGACACGGACCTCAGCGCCCGCGTGCACGCCCTGGCCCGCGCACACGACGTGACGGTCTACATGGTGCTGCTCAGCGCCTACTACGTCCTCCTGCACCGCTACTCGGGCCAGGAGCAGATCATCGTCGGCAGCCCGGTGACCGGCCGCACCGATGAGGAACTCGCCTCCGTCTACGGCTACTTCGTCAATCCGCTGCCGTTGTACGCGGACCTGTCGGGCGACCCGTCCGTCGCCGCGCTGCTCTCCCAGGTCCGCAGAACCGTCCTCGGCGGGCTCGACAACCAGGAGTACCCGTTCGTCCTGCTCGTGGAGGAGCTGGGCCTCCAGCACGACCCGAGCCGGTCGGCGGTCTTCCAGGCGATGTTCATCCTGCTGGCCCACAAGGTGGCCTCCGAGCAGTACGGATACCACCTGGACTACATCGAACTGCCCGAGGAGGAAGGCCAGTTCGACCTGACGCTGTCGGCGTACGAGGACGAGGCGGAGCGGCGCTTCCACTGCGTCCTGAAGTACAACACCGATCTCTTCCTGCCCGAGACCGTGAGCCGGATGGCCGGGCACTACATGAATGTCCTCGACGCCCTCACCCGCGCGCCCGCCGAGCAGCCGGTGGCCCGTCTCGATCTGCTGGGCACCGGGGAGCGCGCACGCCTCGTCCATGACTCCACCGCGCGGGGGCGCTCGCTCCCCCATGACAAGCCGGTGGACCGGCTGATCTCCGAGGCCGCCGCCCGACACCCGGACGCCGTCGCGGTCTCCGTACCGTCCGAGTCGGGCGGCACGGAGCATCTGACGTACGGCGAGCTGGAAAGCCACGCCCGGCGCCTGGCCGGCCGGCTGGTCGACCGGGGTACGGAGCGCGGGGACGTGGTCGCCGTGTGCCTGCCCAAGTCACCCGAGTTGATCGTCACACTGCTCGCCGTCCTCAAGGCCGGCGCCGCGTATCTGCCCCTCGATCCCGACCATCCCACCGACCGGCTCACCCATATGCGGGACAACGCGGGGGCGGCCCTCGTCATCACCGGCGCCGCGGACCGGGAACGGCTCGCGGCCCCGGGGGTCGAGGTTCTCACCGACGTCCTCGCGGTGGACGGCCCCGCCGTGGCGGGGGGCAGCGGCGCGCCACGCCGCCACGAGTCCCGCGCCGAGCTGGACTCGCCCGCCTATGTCATCCACACCTCCGGGTCGACGGGCCGCCCCAAGGCCGTGCGCGTCAACCACCGCGCCCTGGCCGCCCTACAGGCCGCCTGGCAGGAGGAGTACGGCCTCGGCACGGAGCCCGGCGTCCATCTCCAGCTCGCCGCCGTCTCGTTCGACGTGTTCACCGGCGACCTCGTCCGCGCCCTGTGCTCGGGCGGGCGGCTGGTCCTGATCGGCCGCGATCTGCTGCTCAACACCGCCCGGCTGTACGAGACGATGACCGCCGAGGACGTCGACTGCGCCGAGTTCGTCCCGGCCGTCGCCCGCGCGCTCATGGACCACTGCGCGTACGGCGGCCACCGGCTGGACTTCATGCGGCTGCTGATCGTCGGCTCCGACGCGTGGAAGGTCGAGGAGTACGAGCGGCTGCGCGGCTTGTGCGGCCCCGGCACCCGGGTGATCAATTCGTACGGCCTGACCGAGGCGACGATCGACAGCGCGTATTTCGAGGGCCCCACGGAAGGGCTCGAACCGAACCAGCAGGTGCCGATCGGCACGCCCCTGCCGAACTGCTCCCTGCACATCCTGAGCGACCATCACGACCCCGTACCACCGGGTGTCACCGGCGAGTTGTGGGTCGGCGGCGCGGGTCTCGCCCTCGGATACGCGGGCGACCCCGAACAGACCGCGGAGCGTTTCGTGTCCCTGCTCCTGGACCGCGGTCCCGGGGCCGCCCCCGAGCGGCTCTACCGCACCGGCGACCTGGCCCGCAGAGACGCCAGGGGCCTGATCCACCTCCTCGGCCGCGCGGACGCGCAGCTCAAGGTGCGCGGCCACCGCATCGAACCGGGCGAGATCGAGTATCCGCTGATGTCCCTGCCCTGTCTCGCCCAGGCCGTCGTCACGGTCCGTACGGATGCCCGGGGGGAGCCGGCCCTGTGCGCCTACTACGTACCGGTGGCGGGAAGCGAGCCGGATCCGGGCGAGTTGCGCGGACACCTCGCCGAGCGGCTGCCCACCTATCTCATCCCGGCCCACTTCACCGCACTCGACGCCTTGCCGCTCACCTCGAACGGCAAGGTCGACCTCGCCGCGCTGCCGGAGCCCCGGGCCGAGTCCGGCGAGGAGAGCCACGAACCACCGGTCACGCTCTACGAGGAGCGGATGGCCGCGCACTGGCAGTCCCTGCTGTCGCTGGGAGGCGTGGGTCTGCGGAGCGACTTCTTCGCCTCCGGCGGCAGCTCCATCAAGCTCATCGAGCTGATCCACCGGCTCCAGGCCGAGTTCAACATCACCGTCCCGGTCAGCCTGCTCTTCAAGGTCACGACACTGCACGGCATGGCCAGAACGGTCGAGGACATCATCACCGGCAAGATCTCCGGGGGCCGGCCCTATCTGATGTTCAACACCGGCCAGGGCCCCACGCTGTTCTGCTTCCCCCCGGCCGGTGGACATGGGCTCGTCTACCGTCGGCTCGCCACGCATCTGCCCCAGTACGAGCTCGCCGCCTTCAACCACATCGACGGCGACGACAAGGTGATCCGCTACGCGGACCTCATCGAGACGCTCCGCCCCGAAGGTCCCTGTCCCGTGTTCGGGTACTCGCTCGGCGGCAACCTGGCCTTCGAGGTCGCCAAGGAACTGGAGGGGCGTGGCCGCGAGGTCCCGCATGTGGTGATCATGGACTCGTACCGCATCCTGGAGGCCCATTCGCTCGCCGCCGAGCACATCGAGGCGTTCGAGCACGAGTTGCGTGGCCATCTGCACCGCCACACCCGTTCCACGGCGGTCGCCGACGAAACGCTCGCCCAGGCCAGGGAGTATCTGGACTTCTGCGGCCGCACCCCCAATCTCGGCACGGTCGCGGGGACCGTCAGCGTGATCTCCGACGAGCGGAAGGCGGCCCTCTACTCGGCGGGCCGGCGCGGCACCTGGCACGGCAGCTCGACCACCCGTACCGAACTGCTGCGGGGGCACGGCACGCATGCCGAGATGCTGGACGAGAAGTACCTCGCGCGAAACGCGGAACTCACCGTCGCCATCCTCACCGGCGTCACCGGTCTCGCCGGGGGTGAGACGCATGTCGCATGAGTCCAGGCCCGTATGGCAGCGGCGTGAGCGGAGTCCGGGGGACAAGCCCCGGATCATCATCGTGGGCGCCGGCATCGGAGGGCTGTCCACCGGCTGCTACGCCCAGATGAGCGGCGCCGAGACCCGTGTCTTCGAGCGGCATGTCCTGCCGGGGGGCTGCTGCACGGCCTGGTCCAGGCAGGGCTTTGTCTTCGACTACTGCATCGAGTGGCTCACCGGCACCGGCACCGGCAACGACGCCAACCGGGTGTGGCGGGAGCTGGGGGCCCTGGACGGCAAGACCATTGCCAACTTCGAGATGTTCAACACCGTTGTCGACGCGGCCGGACGCGCGGTGACGTTCTACAACGACCCCGACCGGCTGGAGAAGCATCTGCTGGAGATCTCGCCCGTCGACGCGCGGCCCATCCGCGCCTTCTGCCGTGATCTCAGGCGCTTCATCGACATCAACCACTATCCGTTCATCACGCCTCCGCCACTTCAGACGCCCCGGGAGAAGCTGGCCGAACTACGCGTGATCCTGCCGGACTTCCTGCTGTTCTGGCGGACCGCCGTGACCCGTATGGAGCGCTTCGCCGACCGGTTCCAGGACCCGCTGCTGCGCCGGGCGTTCCCGTTCATCTTCTTCCAGGACCACGAGGTCTTCCCGCTGCTGCCGTATCTGTTCAACATGGCCAGCGCCCACCACCGGAACGCGGGCTTCCCGCAGGGCGGCTCGCTGGGCCTGGCCAGATCGGTGGAAGAGCGGTACACCTCGCTGGGCGGACGTGTCGACTACCGGACACGGGTCGCGCGCGTCCTGGTGGAGAACGATCGTGCGGTGGGGGTGGAACTGCGCGGTGGCGAGCGGCACTACGCCGATCATGTCGTCTCCGCCTGCGACGGCTACACCACGATCCACGGGCTGCTCGACGGCAAGTACACCAGTCCCAGGGTCGACAAGCTCTTCCGGATGATGGACCGTCCTGAGCTGGTCTACTCCGGTGTCGTCTCCGCCTTCGTCGGGCTCAAGGGCGAGTTCGACCCCGCGGAGAGGCACAGCACCACCTATTTGCTGTCCGACGAGGACAGCGCCGCCCTGCCGAGCGTCCTGCAGAAGAGCATGGTCGTCCAGTTGCGCTCCCGCTACTCGGACGGCTTCGCCCCACCGGGCAAGTCCGTCGTGCACTGCACGTATTTCAGCGACTACACGTACTGGAAGGACTTGCGGCGCACCAACCGCAAGGCGTACTGGGCGCGCAAGCAGGAGGTGGCCGACTTCGTCCGTGCCTTTCTGGCTCGGCACCACCCCGGCATCGCCGAGGCCATCGAGGTCATCGATGTGGCCTCCCCCACGACCACCGAGCGGTACACCGGTGTGCGGGGCGGCAGCATCCTGGGCTGGAAGTCCTTCACCGACGCCGATGACGTGATCACGGAACTGATCAACAAGGACCGGATGCGGCTGCCGAGCCTGGCGGGTTTCTCCCTGGCCGGGCAGTGGTTCGGCGGTGGCAGTCTGATCCGCGCCGCCGCGAGCGGACGGTTCGTCACCCAGTTCATCTGCCGGGAGCTGGGGCTGGAGTTCCGCGCCTGGGAGAGCGGCGGAACGGAGCCGTGGCATCCGGGAAAGCTGGGCCGGCTGCCACAGCTCGAACAGCGAGGTGTCCGGTGAGCACATGGTGAGCACGGTGAGCGCCCAGGCATCGGGCCCCCGCCCCAGTCGTCCGGAAAATCGAGGAGGAGAGCAGCGTATGGCGCCTGCCAAGCGCAGGGAATCCATGATCATCATCGGTGGCGGGCTCGGTGGTCTGTCCACCGGCTGCTACGCGCAGATGAACGGCTACCGCAGCCAGGTCTTCGAGATGCACGAGATCCCCGGCGGCTGCTGCACCGGCTGGGGCCGGGGCGACTTCACGTTCGACTGCTGCGTCAGCTGGCTGCTGGGCAATGGCCCCGGCAACGAGATGCATCAGATCTGGCTCGAACTGGGCGCCCTCCAGGGCAAGGAGATGCGCCACTTCGACGTGTTCAACATCGTGCGCGGCCAGGACGGGCGGGCCGTGTACTTCTACTGCGACCCGGACCGGCTCGAAGCCCATCTGCTCTCCCTGTCACCGGCCGACGCCCGTCCCATCCGCTCGTTCTGCGCGGGACTGCGGAAGTTCCGCTCGTGCCTTCCCGCCTATCCGTTCCTCAAGCCGGTCGGCCTGATGAGCCGGTGGGAGCGCTGGCGCATGCTGGCCGGCTTCATCCCGTACTTCAACCTCTTCCGGACCTCGATGTCCGTGCTGATGACGGAGTATTCGTCACGCTTCAAGGACCCGCTGCTGCGCGAGGCGTTCAACTACATCCTGTACGAGAAGCACCCCGCGTTCCCGGTGCTGCCCTTCTACTTCCAGATGGCCGCGCAGGCGAACCTCTCGGCGGGGGTGCCCGAGGGAGGCTCCCTGGGACTCGCCCAGTCGATCGCCCAGCGGTACACCAGGCTCGGCGGCGAGATCACGTACAACGCCAAGGTCGAGGAGATCCTTGTCGAGAACGACCGCGCGATCGGGGTGCGGCTCGCCGACGGGCGCGAGTACCACGCGGACCTCATCGTCTCGGCCTGCGACGGCCCCACCACCCTGATGAAGTTCCTCGGTGGCCGGTATCTCGACGACGACTACCGGCGGCTGTTCACCCGGACCATCGAAGAGCCCGGCATGGTCTTCCCCGGCTATGTCAGTGTGTTCCTGGGCCTGCGACGGCCCTTTCCGCAGGGGGAACCCACCACCACGCATCTCCTTGACGAGGAGACCGCCTCGCGGCTGCGCGGCATCCGGCACCCCAGCCTCAATGTCCAGTTCCGCAGCCGGTACTACCCCGAGCTCTCGCCGCGCGACACGACCGTCATCTACGCGACGTACTTCTCCGACACCGCGCCCTGGCGCGAGCTGAGCGAGGGACCGGAACAGCTGAGCCGCCTGCGCAGAGGAGGGGAGTTGCACACACTGCCCGTACGGCGCGGGCGCGCGTACTCGCTCGCCAAACGCCGGGTCCGGGACACGGTCGTCGACTTCCTGGAAGAACGCTATCCGGGCATCAAGGAGTCCATCCAGGTACGTGACACCTCCACTCCCCTCACCCAGATCCGCTACACGGGCAATTACGAGGGCACCTTCCTCGGCTGGCAGCCCTTCGTCGAGAGCGGCGAGGCCATGGAGGAACTGGTCAAGAAGAACGGACCAGTCCTGCCCGGCCTGGAGAACTTCTACCTCTCCGGCGTCTGGGCCACCACGGGCGGCCTCATCAGGGCGGCCGGCGCCGGACGGCAGGTCATGCAGTTCATCTGTCGCGACGACGGCATCGATTTCACCGCCTCCGTCGACGATTCCGCGCCCCCGCCGACCCATGTCCTCATCCCCGTGGGTCCCGGGTCTCCCGCGCGCGAGCCGGACATGTCCGCACCGCCCCAGCCCGTGCGTCTCCCGCACTGAGCACCACCGAGAAGCGTCGAGCAGCGCCGAGCAACGCTTGACGACCGTGAGCGCCGGGGACCGGCGGCGACCGCACTGCCCCAGCACCGCACCAGGAAAGACCGCACCAGGAAAGGCGGACACCCCATGTCTCCCCTGTCTCCCCCGTCCCCTCTGTCCCCCCGCCCGGACCAGCACTCCACCCAGCACCCAAAGCCGCTCTCCTATCCCTTCTGGACCAGCGAAGGTCTGGATCTGCACCCCGAATACCGTCAGCTGTGGGACAAGCCGCTGGCCCGGGTGCGTCTTCCCTACGGTGAGGACGCCTGGCTGGCGACCCGTCACGAGGATGTCCGCACCGTCCTGTCCGACCCCCGCTTCAGCCTCGCCACGGCCGTCAGCCGCGATCAGCCCCGAATCGGGCGGATGCCCCGTACGGGCGGTGGTCTCATCGCCAGCGACGCCCCCGACCACACCCGGATGCGCTCCCTGCTGAGCAAGGAATTCACCGCCCGCCGTATCGAGCGACTGCGCGAGGACATCCGCAGGACCGCCGACGGTCTGCTGGACCGGATGATCGACACCGGACCGCCCGCCGACCTGATCGAGGATTTCGCCTTCCCGCTTCCCATGACACTTATCTGCGAACTGGTCGGCGTGCCCCACTCGGACCATCCTCATGTTCGGGCCTGGGCCGACACCGTGTGTTCGGGAAGCGCCACGCCCGAGACGATTCAGCGACGGGCCACGGAGTTCTTCGCCCTCATGCGAGGCTGGGTGGATACGCGCCGCCGGGAGCCCGCCGACGATCTGCTCACGCTCATGGTCCGGGCCTGCGACAAGGACGGAAGTGTTTCCGAGGGCGAACTGATGGGGCTGCTCAATGAACTCCTCGTCGGTGGATTCGTCACCACCACCAACCAGATCGGCAATTTCTTCTCCCTCCTGCTGCTCCCCCGCGACAGCGAGGAGGACCTGATGGCCCGGCTGCGCGCCGAGCCCGGTCTCATCCCGAAGGCGGTCGAGGAACTGCTGCGCTATGTGCCGCTGCTCAACGGACTGAGCCTGCCGCGCTACGCCACGGAGGACACGGAGCTGGGCGGGGTCCTGGTCCGCGCGGGCGAGCCCGTCATCGTCTCCCCCTCCGCCGCGAACCGGGACCCCGGTGTTTTCGACGACCCGGACCGGGTGATTCTCGACCGTGCCAACAACTCGCATGTGAGCTTCGGGCACGGGACGCACTACTGCCTCGGCGCCCACCTCGCCCGACTGGAACTCCAGGTGAGTCTGGAACGGGTACTCAGCCGTATGCCGGACCTGCGTCTGGCCGTTCCCGTGAACGAACTGCGCTGGCGCTCCAAGGAGTTCTTCAGCGGGCTGCACGAGCTGCCCGTCACGTGGTGACCCGCTGACCGGGTGCCCGAGCACCCTCGGCCCGGATCAGCCGGAACAGCGGCGGATCCGGGCTTCGTGGCGTGAGATCCGGCAGCCGCGCCCCATTACGGCAGGGCTCGGGCACCCGGACGCTTCCGGCGGGTCTCTACTCGGGCTGCGTCACCGTCAGGGCCCATCGGACATCGTCGTGCGAGGCGTCGACCCCCACCGTGAAGGATCCGGGCCGCACCACACCCGCGTCCATGGTCGCCGAGCCCACACCCGCACTGCCGACAGGACAGTCCACGGTGAACTCGGCCACCCGCGCCCCCTGCGACTCCATCGTCACCGCCACATCGCCGCCGCCCTCGCAGGCCACGGTGAGTACGGTCGGCAGTCCATCCCACGCGCCCCCCGACGCGACTCCACCGTCTCCCGTCATCTCCTCCACCCACACCAGGCCGTCCGGACCCGGGTGGGGCAGTAGGCCCCCAGCCGCCACGGCGGGCCCGGCTCCCACCCCCGCCAGGCCGAACACCGCCACCACCGCTACGGCCACCATGCCTCTCGCACGCATCACGCCTGCCCCTCCCGATCACTTGTCATGACACAGACAGTGTGCCGTGAAGGAAGTCCCACGCGCATGAGTACGGACACTCATGACGCCCACGCGGGGAACGGGCCCACGACCGGCTCGGTCTCGCGGTCCAGTCGAGCGCCCGTCAGGGGGCGCTGCCTCAATCCGCGCCGGCCTGGTCGCAGACCTGGTCCGTCCTGCTGCCCGGAGGTGTCAGAGACTTCTCCGCCCGCGAGAGACCCCGCCCCGCCACCGCGCAGAGTTTCTCCAGCCATCGCTCCGGGTCGAGTTCGAGGATGTGGCCGTCCGACCCGTCGACCAGGCCCATGAACCTGCCGTCCTGGGTCAGATCGGCGGTCGCGCCGTACCCCGGTGTGAAGTGGTAGCGCTCGGTGCCGCTGCGCACATCCCAGGTGGTGTACTCGTTCAGCGTGCTCTGGGTGCTCAGGGTGGACTCCGAGGCGAAGCCGGCGAGCCATTGGACGCCCCGGTACGCGAGCGGTGTGAGCCACTTGTCCTTGCCCTCCTTGTCCATGTCCCACACCCGAACGCCACCGTCGTAGGTCAGCACCGCGAGCAGCCGTCCCGTGGGGTCGAAGCCCAGCTGTTTGACGGCGCCGAACCCCTTCGTCTCGATCGAGGCGACCTCCCGCCCCTCCTCGAAGTCCCAGATCACGATGTCGTAGCCCCCGGTGGCCGTGCGCACAGCCGCCTGCCCATGCCCCGGGCGCGCCATCGCCCAGGTGCCGGCGGCCGCGAACGAGACCTCAACCGACTCCTGAGCCCTGGGCCGGTAGGCCGTGCCCGCTTCCCGGCCCCGCGCGAGGTCCCATCGCACGACGTACGACAACGCCGAGATCACCGCGTGGTCCGGCCCGTCGAAGCTGATGTTGACCCAGGCCGGCGTGCGCCCGGAGCGTGGGTCGGGACCTGTCGGGTCGATGTCCGGCGGTCGTGGCAGATCGATCCGGTCCACCTCTTTGAGCGTGCCCCCGTCCATCTCCCAGACCAGGACGGTACGGCCGTCGGCCGCGGGCGTGAGGACCCGTTTGCCGTCCGGGCTGTAGGCGCCGTACAGGGCGGCCAGCGGACGGGACGGCCGCACCGCCGCCAGCAGCCTGTGCGCACGCAGGTCCCACAGACGCAGTCCATTGCCGTCGGCGTCGACACTGATGACGCGATTGTGGTCGGCGTCCACCGTCCTGATCCGGGCGGTGAGCATGGCGGTGTCGAACGAGGACGGCTCCGGAACACGCGCCACCATCACCGTCGCGCCGACGCCGACCACGGCCCGGAGATTGCCCGGCGGCCCGGTGAGCGCCATGGCGAGCGGCTGCGAGCCGCCGGTGAACGACTCGTCCTGCTGGGCGGGCGCGGGCAGGTCAAGGGTGGCGGGGCGCCCCTGCATCAGGTCGAGTACCAGGAACCGGAACCTCCCGAGGGAGGGACCGAAGCGCTGTGCCGGGTTGATGAGGAAGCGGCCGGTCCGGTCCAGCCGCGGCACATACAGCGGGCAGACCAGGCCCAGTTGGTTCCTGCTGTACTGATGGCGCACTTTCGGACTGCCGGTCAGGTCCCAGGACTGGAGAACCCCTTCGGGAGTGCACCGCACCAGCGTCCGGCCGTCGCCGCTCACGGTGACGGGCCCGGTCCGGTCCGTTCCCCATGTCGCCGCATCGCGTTCGCCGTTGGCGAGGTTCCAGCGGACCAGGCGGCCCTCGGCCCCCGCGGCCGCGCCTTCCTGGGTGATCCGGCCGATCACGGTTCCCTCGGGACCGAACCACGCCTCGGCCGTCTCCCATCCCGTCGGTGCGCGCAGCGCCTTGCCCACGCGCCGGCCGCTCTCGGACTCCCAGGCCAGGACGCCTTCGCCGGGCAGCGCGGCGAGCACTCTGTCCCCGGTACCGTCGAAACGGAGGTCGACGGCCGCGCGAGCGTTCTTCCGTACGGCGTCGCCGTCCCGCAGGACCACCGTGCGCCAGTCACCCTTGCTCTCCAGGCCTTCCGGGCCTTCGGGAGGGATGCCCAGGGACACCTTCCCGTTGACGGACGCCCGCGCGAAGATCCGCCCGTCGGGTGAGAGCGTGACGATCCTCGATCCTGTCGGCAGGCCGCGCTCGTCCACCGTGTCCTTGCCGAGGGTCAGACCGACCGCGTCGCCCGAGGTCATGCCCACGTTTACGCGTTTGCCGTCCTCGCTCATCGCGACATCACGGACCGGGGCGTGGTTGTCCCACACCACCCGCTCCACATGGCGCAGCCGCAGATACTGACTGATCAACGCGGTGCGGGCCTCCGGCTCCTCGGCCGTACGGTAGGCCGCCCCCGAGAACAGCGCCGACGTCACCACCGACACGTCGTCAAGCTGCTCGGCCCGCACCGCCAACTGCTCGGACGCCGCCCGCCGCAGTTGCCCGTCCAACTCCGCGTTGCGCGACAGGAAAAGCCCTGAGGCGACCACCGCGAGCACCGTCAGCACGGCGAGGCCGCCGATGAACCACCGCTTCTGCCGCACCCGCCGCCGGACACGGTCCTCCCGCGCCATCCGCCGCTCGACCGAGCGGTCGATGAACCGCCGCTCCGCGTCGGTCAGTTCGAGACCCCGAAGCTCCACCCACCGTTCCGCCTCCGCGAGCGATTCGCCCTCCAGGAGCTGCCCGCGCTCCTCGTCGTGCCGCAGCTCCGCCCGCCAGCCCAGGAACTTCCGGTCCTGCCGTACCCGCGCCTCAAGGCGCTGCCAGGCACCGATCAGTGCCTCGTGGGCGAGTTCGACGGTGACCGCGTCCCCGTCGCCGCCGCGCAGGACGAGCAGCCGCCGCTCGGCGAGCGCGGTCGCGATCCGCCAGCGCTCCGGCCCCGCCTCCTCCCGGCTCAGGACGTTGCGCATCGGGGCCTCGCCGCCCGGCAGGAACCGGACGAGATCGGTGAGCAGCCGCATGGCCTCGGTCTCGTCGGCCTCGCGGACACACTGCCGCCAGACGGTCTCGGCGTACCGTCCCAACGCGCCCTGCACGCCGCCGACTTCACGATAGGTATCGAATCTCAGCCGCCCCGCGGCCTGTCCGTCCCACAGCTGCGCCAGCACGAAGCCCAGCAGGGGCAGCGCGCCGGGGCCGTCCCCCGCGTCGTCGAGCATCCGCTCCACGAGTCCGTCGTCGTAGGTCACGGCGGGCGTCGCCTCAAGGGGGCCCCGGATCACCCGCTCCAACTGGGCGCGGGACATCGGGGCGAGCAGCCGTACCTGGCCGCGGCCGAGTGCCGGGCCGAGCAGCGGGTGGTTGAGGGCCGAGTCCGTGAAATCCGATCTGAGGGTGACACACACCCGCGGTCCGTCGGGGTGGTGCGCGGGAAACAGCAGCCGTACGGCCTCCTCGACCTCGCTGTCCGGTCCGGCGAGGAGTTCTTCGCCTTGATCGAGCAGAACGAGGGGGCGCCGCTCCCACTCCCCGCCGGTCATGCGCAGGGCGTCCATCAGGCCGCGCTCGGCGAGCAGGTCCTCCAGCCGGCGTACCTCCTGGGCCCTGGCGGACCCGCGCAGTCCGGGACGTACGGCCGTGACCAGCTCCGACGCGAGCGCCGCCCGCAGGGAGCCGCCCTCACCGGAGCGCACCACCAGGACGACATGGCCGCGCTCACGCATCCGCGGCACCACCCCCGCGCGGGCGAGCGAGGACTTGCCGCTGCCGGAGGGGCCCACGAGGGTGACACATGGGTGGGAGCCGAGGAGCAGGGCGGTGACATCGGCGATGTCGTCCCGCCGCCCGAAGTAGACGTCCGCGTCGGCCTCTTGAAAGGTGGACAGGCCGCGGTACGGTGACGCGGGGCGGACCACGGGTGACAGTTCGGG
Source organism: Streptomyces sp. NPDC094034 (assembly GCF_040303865.1). NCBI lineage: Bacteria > Bacillati > Actinomycetota > Actinomycetes > Kitasatosporales > Streptomycetaceae > Streptomyces > Streptomyces sp. NPDC094034. Next base: position 54,975 of record NZ_JBEOUD010000012.1, read on the forward strand.
CAGCTCGGCGACGAGCGTGCGGGTGGGTATCAGGAAGCTCTGCTGGACTCCGCCGGGCTGGATCACGACCACCATGCCGGCCACGGCCCGCAGTTGTTCGTCCCAGACCGGGCTGCCGCTGAACCCCTGCTCGACGGGCAGGCCGTGCGGGTCCGCCTGCGACAGCTGGATCCAGCCCTCGGCGGTGCCGCCGCGCAGCCGTCCGTAGTGCCAGACGCCGCCCGGGGAGCGACGCGGGAAGCCCGGCACGCGTACGTCATGGCCCCACACCCGCTCGGTGTCGGCCATGTTCACCGGGCGGGCCCCGGGAATCGGCGCCCGCAGCCGGAGGACCGCTATATCGCCGGTCTGGTCCGCCCGTGCCGGCACCCAGCGCACGACCTCCGCCGCGCCGCCGCCCTCGGCGAAGGGCAGATCGACGAAGACCTCGGTGCCCGCCGCCACAGTGTCCTCACGAGACCGGTCAAGGGCGTCGTTCACCACATGGGCGCAGGTCAACACCAGTTCGGGGGACACGAGAAAACCCGCTCCCGCCAATTCGCCGCCGGGGCCCTTGACCCGGACCACGGCAGCGGCCAGTGCCTCCTCGGGACTCCGTGACCCGTCCCCCGTACCCGTCCCCGTCATCCAGACCTCCGCGTCACCGCGCCCCCTCGGGTCCTGTCCGGACAGGACCTAGGTCCAACTCCGTTACCAAGTATGCCCGTTGGCATCTTCACGGTCACTTCAGTTCTCGGCCGGAGTGACCGCGGGGCCTCCATCTCCGGGCCCTCCGTGCGGTGTCATCCCTTGCGGTGGCCGTGCTCGCACTAGGCAACCGTCCGACCACGCACAGCGGTACCGTTGGGAAGGGGGGCAGGAGTTAAGAGCGTTAAGCAGTCAGAGCACGGGAGTTGGGGACCAGTGACGACACGACAGCCGAACGCCGGACTTGAGCGGCTGTACCGCGAGAGCGGCTGGACCCTGCGGCAGTTCGCCCAAGAGGTCAACCGCATCGGAACCGAGCGTGGAACCCCTCTCAAGTACCAACAACCGTCAGTGCACCAGTGGTTGAGCGGCCACCTGCCGAAGGAGACTGTTCGGCCGCTGGTTCTGGAAGCACTCGCCCGGAGACTGCTCCGCCCCATCACGCACTCGGAGGCCGGATTCCCGGCACCCCCGGAAGAGTCCAACAGCCACCCGACTACCGTTGAAGGGCTGGTAGACCTCGGGAGGCAAGACATGGACCCCTCACGCCGTAGCATTCTCGGCGCGGGGTTGTTCTCTGTTGCCCTTACCATTCCCGACTGGCCTGACGTTATCGGCCGGATGGAGGCCGTCCAAAAGGGACAGGCGCAGCGCATGGGAATGCCCGACGTAAACATGATCACTGCCATGACTGAGCGAATTTCCGGTCTCGATGATCAATTTGGCGGCCGCCACGCGCGCCCCATGGCGGCTGCCTTCCTCGTGAACACCGTTGCACCCTATCTGCGGGCGGAAGCTCCGGAGTCTGTTCGCAAAGCAATGATGGCCGCCGCGTCGGACCTGTGTTATCTCACTGGATATATGGCCGTGGACGAGGGAGTCCACGGGCTAGCCCAACGCTACTATTTGAAGGCACTGGAACTCGCGGGGGCAGCAGAGGATCATCTGACCTTCTGCACGACGCTTCGGGGCATGAGTGTGCAGGCTGTTGATTTGCGGCACGGACGACATGCAATGCGGCTTGCCGACGCTGCCGCAGCGGCTTCCCCGGAGGCAGGACCGCGAATGCGGGCATTCCTCGCCGGCCAGCAGGCCCACGCCAGCGCCCAAATGGGCGACCGGTCTAAGTCTCTGATGTACCTTCGCGAGGCGGAAGCGTCCGTAGAAAAGGCGGAGTCCCGCTCAAAGACGTTCGGGTCCTACAACTCTTCGACCCTTGCCTACCATATTTCCCAAGTCCGATTCGAACTCGGCGACGTTCCCGGCAGTGTGGAATCACTGCAATCACATTTCCGTCTTCGTGATTCGAGTGATAGCCGAAGGTCGGCAATCCGATTCAGCTTCCTGCTGGCCGAAAGGCAACTAGGAATAGGGCACCTCGAAGCGGCTTGCGACACCTGGGGCAAAGCCTTGGAAGAGGTTCCCACTATCCATTCTGGGAGAGTTGACGAGCAGGTTGCGACAATCGCCCCTCTTCTTCGCCCGTATCGGGCGAACTCAACGGCACGTGAAATCTATGATCGCGCTCGTGAAGCAGCTTGATTCGAGCGGCAGATACGGTCTCGCGCCAATCGGGCTCGGTCAGTTCCGAGGGTGGAACGGCAGCGCTCTGCGGGTGCCGAAGGTGCGATTGGTCGTGAGCTTGACGATGGTGGTGGCGCCGGCCGAGTCGATGTAGACGGCATCCGGGAGCTCGCGATCGCGAAGACGCGCTCCCTGTGCCAACGTGAGGCCTGTGTCCAACTTCTCGACGTTCATCGAGCGCAACAAGAGGTTCGCGGAGACCGATGCCCGGCTCAACGTGCCCGCCGTCCCGTTCGTCCCGTTCAAGCAGACGTACGTGATCACCTGCATCGATCCACGGGTGGAACCGGCCGCCATTCTCGGGGTCGAGCTGGGTGAGGCGATCATCCTGCGTAACGTGGGCGGCCGGGTGACCCCCGCCGCCCTCCAGGACGTGGCGTGGATCAGCTATCTCCACGAGGTCAAGACGCCGGATGCCGACTGGTTCGATCTGGCCGTCATCCACCACACCGACTGCGGATCCGGTCTGTTCGCCGACGACGAGTTGCGCCGTGGCTTTGTCACGCGCTTCGGTTACGACGACCGGACCATCGCGGATCTCGCCGTGGTCGAGCCCGCCCGGACACTGCGGAAGGACGTCGACCTGCTCCGGAGCAGCCCGCACCTGTCCTCCCACGTCAAGGTCTCGGGTCACCTCTACGACCTGGAGACCGGCCTGCTCACCACGCTCGTCGCCCCGTAGTGCTTCGTCAGGTCCTGTCCGGGTCAGGTCCTGTCCGGTCGGGCGACCGCTCGCGTCATTGCCGCGGTTTCCGCCATCCCCCGGTCTGCTGGCGGGACGCCATCAGCCAGGTGACCGTTCGGCTGATGTCACTGGAGGAGATGATGCCGAGGAGCCGGTGGTCGTCCAGTACCAGCACTCGATTCTCCGCGCCGGGCTGGATACGCGGCAGGAGGTCCGCGAGGGGGGCGTCCGGGGCCGCGGTGGTGGCCTGTTCCAGCGGCAGCATCACGTCCGCGACCGTACGGGAGTCCCGCTGCTCCTCGGGGACGTGCCTGGCCCGGTCCAGGGTGACCAGCCCAGCTGCCCTGTCTCCCGCACCGACCACGGGAAAGGCCGAGAACCGATACCGGTAGCGGGGATCGGTGAGGAACTGCGCGACGGTCAGGCCGCCCTGCACGGTGACCGGGTCGGGAGTCATGGCCTGCCGCACCGGGATACCCGCCAGAAGGGTCCGGAAATGCGCCTGACGTCCTTCGGCGGTGGCGGCGGCGATGAGGAACCAGCCGATCAGTGACAGCCAGAGTCCCCCGAAGTCGCGGGTCACGATGAACAGCAGAAAGCCGGCCGCGACCAGCAGCCAGCCGAAGGCGCGTCCCGCGGCGCTCGCGTTGACCGTCGCCCGTAGCGGGTCTCCGCTCCGACGCCACAGCAGGGCACGCAGCAGTCGGCCTCCGTCCAGCGGAGCCGCGGGGATGGAGTTGAACAGGGCGAGGAGGATATTGATCACGGCCAGCCAGGTCACCGCCTCGATGAGCAGTCCCGGGGCGTGTCCGAGATGGAGGAGCCAGGCGCAGAGCCCGAAGACCACTCCGAGCAGGAGGCTGACCAGGGGGCCCACACCGGCGATACGCACTTCCGCGGCCGGGGTCGACGCCTCGGATCTCATCCGGGCCACGCCGCCCAGAAGCCAGAGCGTGATGTCGTCGACCTGTACCCCGTTTCGCCGGGCGACGATGGCGTGGGCCAGTTCATGGGCGAGGAGCGAGGCGAAGAAGATCAGCGAGGTGGCGAGTGCGGCCACCCAGTACAACGCCGGCGAGTGTCCGGGCTCCACCTGCGGGAAGCGAACCTGTGCCAGGCTCAGCGCGAGGAGGAAGAAGATCACCAGGACACTCCAGTGAACCCCGATCCTCACCCCGGCGATCCGCCCGAGCGAGAAGGTTGCTCGCACGTTGGTCTCCCTGTGTGATCGGCGTGCTGCCCGCTGTAGCGGCAAGATCCGCACAAGCGGCGCCCGCACGGGTTTCCTCCCCCTGACTGTCCTCCCCTCTGGCTGTCCTCCCATGGTGCGACCATCAGCACCGTGCGGCATCCGAAGCGTGTGTCCCCGGCCACGCGAAACGCTCGGCCGGGAGACCCCGGCCGAGCGTCAGGCGAAGCTACTGACAACAGCCTCTAGGCTGCCATCAGGTCAGATCGTCGGTGTGTCGTCGACGACCTCTTTGTGCGGCTCGACAATGAACTTCCAGCCCTCGCTGGGCTCCAGGAACCGCACTCGGGTCGGGTAGATGTCCAAGGCGCGGCGGTCGCGGTTCTGGCTGTTCGCGCCCTTCCGCCCCCGGATCGGCTCCTCGTACAGGTCGACCTTGACGTCCGGTACCGCGACGACTTCCTCGCTCCAGCGCTGAACGATCCCCACACCGAACGCGTCCCGCGCGGCGGTGTAGAGCGCCTCCAGAGATTCCTTGCTCCCGTTGGGCACGAAGAGGGCGAGATTCAGCAGAACGCCGGCACTCTGGAGAACCTCTATTTCTTCCCCTGCCTCGTCGGCTATCCAGATTCCGCGTTCTTCGGCATTGTCCGGGAGAATCTGTATTTCCTTGTCGAAAATCGTCCTCGCGGTGAAGGACCCTCCCTCGAAATTCTTACCCGGCTCCGTAAGAAAAGCCGGGGCGTAGCAGTCGAGAGGAAGGCCGTCCATCTCCGCCGAGACGAAGATGCCGTCCTGGAGGCCCAACTCTGAAACCTCCTCGGCCGTAAGACGTCGAGCCGCAACCTTCTCGATATTCACGCCATTCCCCTTTTTCGTGGCATCCTGTGAATTCATCGAGACTCTATCACGAAAACGCCAGGTCAGTTCCCGATATGCAGGCGCTCTCGGTTACGAGCGGTACTGGCCGACCGGTATCACCTTGCGGGGAACGCGACCATTCTCCCGAATCTCGGGGAAGCATCGCGTGAATCAAAGAATCGAGGTTACCGATTGTGGAACAGCGAGGTCGTCCGCGCCGAGGTTCAACTCCGCCGCGGGCAAGCGCCTCGGCCGGCCGCTCGCGGATGCGGGGGCCGGCCGGCGGCATGATGTCCTCGCCCCGCGCCGCCGCCCGGGCGACAGCCCGGCTGGGCGACGGCCGGTTGGGCGACGGTGCGGTCCTTCACGCCGGCCCATCGCCTCGCCCGGACATGGCACCCCCGGCGTCGTCGACGCGCCCGCCGGTGGTGCCGATGTCGGTCATCGGTCCTGGCCACCCGCCTCAGCGAGCAGGGCCGCTACGCGGGTGACCGTGCGGTCTTCGAGGTAGGGCCCGATGATCTGGACGCCCATGGGCAGGCCGTCACGGGTGCGCCCCATCGGCACGGTGACCGAGGGAAGATGAACGTGGCCGGCGAGATTCGTCCAGGTGGTCTGGTCGTAGTACGGCCGCCGCCGGCCGTCGACCATGATGTGCCGCTCCGTCGGCGGCAGGCCGGTCTGGTCCTCGACGGCCGCCGTCGGCGCGACGGGCGTGATCAGCACGTCGTGGGTCTCGAAGTAGGTGCTCCAGACGTCCCGTAGTTGGGTGCGCTGCTCGTGCGCGAGGAGCCAGGACCGGTGGCGGCTCGTGCGTCCGCGCAGGAAGGCGGCGTACGGGGACCGGTCGTCCGCGGCGAGTGTGTTGGCCTGGGCGCACTCCGCGGCGAAGGCGTCTTCCGGAGCGGTGGCGGAGGCGGTGGCGAACATCAGCGTGGTGAAGAGGGCGTTGCTGGTGGCCAGGTCGACCGGTCGGGTCGCGGCGTCCAGGCGGGCGCCCGCCTTACGGAGCGACTGCTCGACCTGATCCAGGAGTTGGCCCGTCTCGCTGTCGACGGCGCAGAACGGATCATCGGGCCACCACCCGATGCGGTAGTGGCGCAGCTCGTCGTGGCGCGCGGGCGGGAGGCGGAGCTGCCAAGCGGTGGCGTCCCTGGGCGAGGGTGCCGCGAGGACGTCCAGGGCGAGGTCGAGGTCGGCCGCGGTGCGCGCGAAGGGGGCGAGGGTGAGCATGTCGCCGCTGGTGGCCCAGCCGGGCGGTCGCGGGATATGGCCGCGGGTGGGCACGATGCCGTGGCTGGGACGCAGGGCGTGCACGCCGCAGTAGTGGCCCGGCAGCCGGGCGGATCCGGCCAGGTCGCTGCCGAGGGCGAGCGGCGCGTGCCCGGCGGCGACGGCGGCGGCCGGTCCGCCGGAGGACCCGCCGGCCGTACGGAGACGGTCGTGCGGGTTGGGGGTGGTCCCGAAGAGCGTGTTGGAGGTCTGGATGTCCTGGCAGTTCGGCGGAACGTTGGCCTTGCCGAGGATGATCGCGCCCGCGCGGCGCAGGAGTGCGACCGCGTCCGCGTCACGGTCGGGGATGTGGTCGGCCAGTTCGGGCAGGCCGCAGGTGGTACGCAGACCGCGGGTCTCCAGCGAGTCCTTGACGACGACCGGGAGGCCGAGCAACGGCAGTTCGCCCCCTCGGGCCCGCTGGCTGTCCGCCGCGTCCGCCTCGGCGCGTACCGCGTCGGGGTCGACGGTGATCACCGCGTTGAAGCCCGGATCGGCGGCGATGACCTCCAGATGGAGTTCGGCCAGTTCGCGGGCCGAGGTCTGTCGGCCGGAGAGGGCGCGCAGCTGGTCGACGGCGGACTGCTGGGTGAGGTCGCTCAACGCTGATCTCCTGTGGTGACGGGGGCGGTTGTGGCGCGGTGGGAGGTGAAGTGTCTGGCGATGCCGAGCAGGGCGCGGAGGTTGTCGTCCGGGGTGCCGGTGGCGCCGTGGATCTCCGCGTAGTCGGCGGGTTCGGTCTGCGGCGGGTGCCGGGCGGCCATCGCGTCCAGTGCGTGACGGATCTGGTCGGCGGTGACGGCGAGGGCGAGGTCCTGGCCGGTGAGTCCGGCGGCCCGGTGGCGTGTCTCCGCGTCGGACCGTACGGCGGGAGAGAGATGGGGGCGCAGGATGCGCTGGCCGTCGCGGATCTCGACCGTGCGCCGGTAGAGATGCCATCCCAGATCGACGCCGGGGTCGCTCAGGCCGTCGTGGCTGGGGGGCGAGTCGAGGGAGATGCCGGGCGCCTGGGCGTGCAGTACCTCCCACAGCGGCCCCAACTGCCGGTACTGGTCGCGCTCGCGGCGGCGGGTGCGCAGCCGGACGGCGGTCAGCGCGAGGGTGGGCACGAGCCAGCCCAGGAGGACCACGGCGGCGCCGAGGTCCCCGCAGATCCAGGCGATCGCGTCCAGTTCGTCCAGATTCCCGCCGGCCAGCGAGGCGACCACTCCCCCGATACGGATCCCGCTGTATCCGAGGGTGATCACCGATCCGACGGCCACGGTGTAGAGGCCGCGGGCCACCCACACCGCGCCGGTACGGCGGGCGTGCCGCCAGCAGGCTCGGGCCAGCCACACCTCACCCACCGCGTACGCCACGATGTAGAGGGTCAGATAGGCCCGGTAGACGTCCGTGTGCACGAAATACGCGGTGAAGCCGACCGGCCGCGACGCGCTCGGGGTGAGATTGGCGAACAGCGCCACAAGGGCGACGATCACGGCGGCGCAGGCCGCTCCCCAGACCAGGATGGTGCGGCGGGTCCGCTCGGGCGGTCCCCAGCAGGCCAGGATGACCTGCTGACACCCGATCATGGTGATGACACAGATGTGCGCGATGAGGGCCGACGCGTTCGGCACGTCCAGCGCCTTGTCCACCCGTGTCCACACCGGAGCGAAGGACACCGCGAACGAAGCCCCGGACAGGGCGAATACGGCGGCGAGCGCGGCGAGCGCGGGATCATCGCGGAAGCTCCGCGCCCGGAGCAGCAGCAGGGCGAGTCCGAGCAGGGCGAACGTCAGCGAGATGGGGTGCAGGACCTCTTTCACCGCAGGTTCCTCCCGTTCAGCAGGGTGCGCGCCACACGGTCCGCGGCGTCCGGCAGTCGGCGGTGGATGCTCTGCTGGAGGAGCGAGGCGATGGTCTCCGCCTCCTCCTCGTCCTTGTACTCATAGGTGGTCCTGCCAAGGATCATGCGTACGGTCTCCGGATTCAGCGTGTTGAAGAACCGTTCGGTGACGGGCTGTTCGGGCGCGGCGGCCAGGCTGTTGTGACCGCGCAGGATGTGTCCGAGCTCATGGGCGATGATGTGGTCCGCGTGGGCGGGGCTGGTCCGTGGGTCGTAGAAGATGTGGTCCACGTCTGTGGTGCGGACCCACATGCCGCACGGCTCGGCGGTGTTGGTGACCGTCGGCTCCAGGCGGATGGGCCGGCCGGAGACCTCCTCGATACGAGGGAGGAGGTCGCGGACGCTGGTGACGGTCGAGGGCACGTCAAGATTCTCCACCAGTAGCCGACAGGTACGCCGCAAGGGTGATTCCATGCTTCGCTCTCTCCTGTGACGGCTCGCTACTTCTCGTCCGGCAGCCGCGGGAGCCCTTCTGACGCCCGGACGTGATGGATCATCGTCAGGACGGTCTTCATGCTCTCGGGTGAGAGTCCGGCCGCTCGGAGAGCCACCCGCTGTACTCCGTTCTCCCGCATGACACGCACCATCTCCAGCTCGTCGGTGATCTTCCCCGCGGTCTCGTTCTCCACGAAGTACGCGGGCGGAACTCCGAAGAACCCCGCCAGCCCTTCCATCTGACCGCGCCGCGGATCGGCCGCCCGTCCGGTACGCCACCGCGACACCAGCACGGCTGAGACGCCCATGTCCGCGGCGACTTCCGCGTTGGTGTACGCGCCCCGGTCCTTCGGGTGGACGACGTCGAACAGCCGGTTCAGTCGCCTCGCGAAGGATTCCCCGGCGACCGGGTGCGCTCCTGGCACTTCGGGCACGTCAGACTCCGCCGCCGCCATCAGGGCCCCCTGTCCCATTCACTGCTGTTTGCCACATAGGCGGTATATGGCCCCACTTCAGCCCCGGTATCAACTGCGGTTGATCGAGCCTATCGTCCCGCCATGGCACCGCAAGGGCGCCGATCCCGGCTCGCGGACCCGGCCGATCAGGGCGGGCCCGCTCGTCGTCGCCGGTGTCCTCGGCACCGCCGCCGCGCCCGCCGGGGCCACCCCGCGCCCCGGCGCTCCCCTCACCTGCCGCGGCGAAGGCGTCGACCCCGATGCCCTCCCGCCACGGCCATCTGGTCACCGAACACGGTGTACGGCACACGCCGACGGCGTTGTCATTCCGTTCGGATCTCCTCGTGGGTGCGGGGTGCCGTGTTCGTCGCGGCTGTCGTCCGGGCGGAGTCGATGGCGGCGCGCAGTACCTCGAACCACTCGTCGGCCAGGGCCCTGGCGTCGCTGTCCGGCAGGACGCCGGGAGCCCAGGTCCAGCGTGCCGCCAACCGCGGTCCTCCTTGCCGTTCCTCGACCGCGACGGTGAGCGCCAGGGCACGGTTGAGCGGCATCGCGGCGTCCGCGCCACCCCCCATCGCGCCTCCCGCTTCGCCGGTGGGTTCCCAGCAGGCCGAGAGGTCACCGACCCTGAACCTCCCCAGGTAGTTGAGCGCGATCTCCGGATCGCCCAGCTCCGCCAGCCGTGCGGCCGTGTCCGGGTTGAGATAGCGCAGCAGGCCGTATCCGAGGCCGTGCTGGGGCAGGGCCGCCAGCTGCGCCCGGACGCGGACGGCGGCCCCGGCCAGCCGGTCCACGGCGTTGGCACGGTCACCGGTACCGGCGTCGGGACGGGCACCGTCGTCAGCGTCGGCCGCTGACGTGCCGGGGTTCAGGAGCAGCGGGAACTGGGCGGTGAACCAGCCCACCGTGGACGACGGTTCCGGTTCGTCGGCCAGCGCCTCGCGTCCGTGGGCCTGGAGATCGACGAGTACCCCGCCGTCCCCGTCCCCGTTCCCGTCCCCGTCCCCGTTCCCGTCGCCCCGCACACGCGCCACCGCGATCGCGAAGGAGGCGTACAGCATCTCGTGCAGTTCCACCTCGACGGCTCGGCACAGCGCGAGCAACGCCTCGGTCTCCGCCTCGGAGAGGTCCCGGGCGATCCCCCGCGCGGTCGCCGCGGTGTCGGTGGCCGGGCTGAGCCCGCGACGGCCCAGTGACAGTCGGTCACCCGCGAACATCCCTTCCCACAAGGCGAGTTCGCGGACGCGTTCCGGTCTGAGGGCCTCCTCGGCCAGCCTGTGCGCCCAACGGCGGAAGCTGACCGGTGGGTCACCCAGGTCGGGCCGTTCACCGGCGCCGAGGGCCCGGTAGGCGCGCTCCAGGTCCGGCAGCAGGAACCGCCAGGAGACGCCGTCCACCACCAGATGATGGAGCAGGATCAGCAGCCGGCCGGACCGGCCGGGGCCCGGATCCAGCCAGACCGCGCGCAGCATGTGCCCGGCCGCCGGATCCAGTTCGCCTTGGTACCGGGCGGAGGCCGTGTTCAGTGTCCCGGTCCATCCGTCGGTGTCGGGGGCGGCGACGACGGTGCGGCTGAAGTGGTCCTTCGCCCGTACCGATCCCCGGGGAGTGATCGTCAGGGACCATCGCCGGGGGCCTGGTCCCTCGGCGGGACGGCGCGTCAGCCGCATCCGCAGAGCGTCATGCTGGTCGATCACCGCCTGCAACGCGCCGATCAGATGGGGTGCCTGGGCGTCGGCGGGCACCCGGACCGCCATCGACAGGTGATAGGCGTCGATGGGGGCGTCCTCGTGCCGCAGTCGCTCGATGACGGGCGTCGTGGGCAGGCTCCCGGTCCCATCGCCGGATGCGGTGTGCGGCCGCCGAGGCTCCAATGGGACGGCGACCGCCGCGATGGCGGCGACCGTACGGCGCTCCAATATGTCCCTCGGTCTGAGCGTGAATCCGGCCCGGCGGGCGAGATCCGCGAACCGCATGGACATGATGCTGTCACCGCCGAGCGCGAAGAAGTCGTCATCCACACCCAGCCGGTCGACGCCGAGCACGTCCGCCATCAGTTCCCACAGGACTTCCTCCGTCGGCGTTCGCGGCGTGGTCGCCGTGGACATGGAGGCGTAGTCCGGGGCGGGCAGAGCCGCGCGGTCCAGCTTGCCGTGCACGGTCAGTGGAAGTTCCGCCATCGGTACGAAGGCCGACGGAACCATGTGCCCCGGCAGCCGGTCGGCCGCGTAGCCGCCCAGTTCGGCGGTCCCGGGCAGCACGGCGCCGGGCGCGGCCACCACATAGGCGACGAGCCTCGGTTCCCCCGGCCGGTCCTCCCGCAGGACGACCGCCACCCTCGCCAGGCTCTCCGCGCCGCTCAGAACGTTCTCGATCTCCGTCAGCTCGATCCGGAAACCGCGCAGCTTGATCTGCCCGTCGGACCGCCCCTCGTAGAGCAGTTCGCCGTCCTCGCTCCAGCGGGCGAGGTCGCCGGTGCGGTACATGCGCTCGCCCGGGGCGCCGAGCGGGTCGGCGACAAAACGTCGCGCCGTCAGCCCGGGCCTTGCCCGGTAGCCCCGCGCGAGGCCGGGTCCGGCGACATACACCTCGCCCAGGGCCCCCGGCGGCACCGGCCGCAATGAGCGGTCGAGGACGTACACCCGCAGGTCCGGCAGCGGACGGCCGATCCGGCTCGCGGAGGCGCGCTCCTCGGAATCCCGCGCGGTCAGTTCGGTATGGGTGACATGGACGGTGGTCTCGGTGATGCCGTACATGTTCACCAGGCGTGGTGCCTTCTCGGGGTGCCGCCCGTACCACTCCCCCAGCCGCGCGAAGTCGAGCCGTTCCCCGCCGAACACCACCCACCGCAGCGCGAGCCGGTCACCGAGTTCGGGGCGGGCCCGGTCGGCCTGGACAAGCTGATAGAACGCCGACGGCGTTTGGCTGAGTACGGTGACCCGCTGCTCCACCAGCAGTTCCAGGAACTCGTCCGGGGCCCGGGTCACCTCGTACGGTACGACGACCAGGGTGCCGCCGTGCAGCAGCGGTCCCCAGATCTCCCACACCGAGAAGTCGAACGCGTAGGAGTGGAACAGCGTCCATACGTCGGTCTCGTCGAACGCGAAGAGGTGCGTGGTGGACGTGAACAGCCGGACGACGTTGGCATGCGAGACGAGGACGCCCTTGGGGGTGCCGGTGGAACCGGACGTGTAGATGATGTACGCGCCGTGGTCGGGGGCGAGCGGGCTCGTCCGATCGGCGTCGGTGAGGTCGGGGGAGATGTTTCCGCTCGGCGGCCCGCTGGGGTCCCGCTCGTCGACAAGGACGACCACGGGACCTCCGCCCGCGTCGTCGCCCTCCTGACCGGGTACGGGAAGAAGTGTCTTCGCCAGGGCGGCCGAGGTCACCACACATACCGGGGCGGAGTCCTCCAGGAGGAACCGGATGCGTGCGCGTGGGTAGGCGGGGTCGACCGGGAGGTAGGTCGCCCCGCTCTTGAGGATCGCGAGGAGCGCGACGACGAGATCGTTGCTCCGGTCGAGAGCCAGTGCGACCACTTTCTCGGGACCGGCGCCGTGCCCGACCAGCCGCCGTGCCAGTCGGTTCGCCCGGCCGTTGAGCTCCGCATAGGTCAGCGACGCGGCGCCGTCGGTCAGCGCGGTCGCCTCCGGATTCGCTCGGGCCTGTGTCTCGAACAGTTCGGGCAGGGTCGACCGTGTCGACTCGGGCCGTGACAGGATCCGTCCCTGTGGCGAAGCCGGGACGGGCAGCGGATCGCCGCCATGCGCGGGGGTGCGGTGGTGAGCCCGCGTATGGGGGTGGGCCTCCTCGCCGAGGCGCCCGCACTCGCCGTTGAGGGCCGTCGACCACAGTGGTTCGCCGTATCGCTCGACCACCACGCTCAGCAGCCGCTGCATCGCGTCGGCCGCGGCCCGTACCCGGTGGCCGCCCACGGCTCCGGGACGGTGGTTGAACCGCACGCACAGCCGTTCACCGGGCACCACGACCACGCTGAGCGGGTAGTGATTGCCGTCGCCGCCGTGCAAGCCGCTCACGCGGAGCCGGTTCGAGACCGACCGCAGCGCCCCGGGATCGAGGGGGTAGTTCTCGTAGACGAAGAGAGTGTCGAAGAGCTGCCCGGTTCCGGCGCCCCGCTGGATCGCGCCGAGCCCCAGATGATGGTGATCGAGCAGCCGGCCCTGGTCGGCCTGGAGGCGGGTGAACAGGTCCAGCGGTGAGGCCGCGGCGTCCATCCGTACCCGTACCGGAACCGTGTTGATGAACAGGCCGACCATCTCCTCCACGCCGTCGACGGCGGAGGGGCGCCCGGAGACGGTCGTACCGAAGACGACATCGTCCCGGCCGGTGAGCTGTCCGAGCACCATGGCCCACACGCCCTGAACCACGGTGTGCGTCGTCAGACCATGCTCCCTGGCGAATTCGACCAGCGCGGCGGTCCGCTCCTCGCTCAACTCCCGGACGGTGTGCTCGACCCGATCGGCACCCATGTCTCCCGCCCCCGCGGTCGCCAGCAGAGTCGGGCCGGTGATCCCGTCCAGCGCGGTCCGCCAGACCGCCGCCGAGGCGCCGCCGTCCTGTTGGGCGAGCCAGGCCAGATAGCTGGTGTACGGACGCGCCTCGGGCAGCGCGTCGAGGTCCCCGCCGTTGTCGTACAGACGCAGCAGATCGCGTGTGAGCAGCGGCATCGACCAGCCGTCCAGCAACAAGTGATGCAGCGTCAGGACAAGGCGATGCCGTGCGGGACCCAGGCGCACCAGCAGACAGCGGACCAGCGGCGCCTCGTCCGGTGCGAACCGGCGTGCGGACTCCGCCGCCGTCAGCCGCTCAAGGAGTTCGGCGCGGGCGGCCTCGTCCTCGGCCTGCAGGTCCACCTCGCGCCAGGGCAGTTCGACCCGGTCGGGGATCACCTGGACCGGTTCGGACAGACCGCCGTGGAGGAAGCAGGCACGCAGATTGGGATGCCGTACGAACAGGGCTTCGACGGCGGCCCGGAGCGCGGCGGCGTCGAGCGCACCCTCCAGCCCGACGCTCAGCCGCACCAGGTAGTCGTCCGGAGAGGTCTCGTCGAAGACGGTGTGGAAGAGCAGCCCCTGCTGGAGCCCTGTCGCCGGCCATACGTCCACCACGCCGGGCACCGCCTCCTCGATCCGTTCGACCTCGTCAAGGGACAGCCGTGCCAGCGGGAAGTCCGAGGGCGAGTGGCGGCCATGACCGGGCCCGCCCTCCTGACCGGTCCGTGCGGTGTGCAGGACCAGGCCGCCCAGCGCGGCGAACCACGACTCGGCGAGATCCCTGACGGCGGCCTCCTCCAGCAGATCGCCCGCCCACGACCACACGGCCGTCAGCCGTGGCCCGTCCGTCCGGTCCTCGGTCAGGGCGTTGAGGCTGAGTGTGTGCGGGAGCGGCATCCTGTCGTCGGAGCCGCCGCCGAGGGGACCGAAGGCGGGGTCCGGCTGCCAGTCCGCCCCCTCGGTCACGGTGAAGCGGCCCAGATAGTTGAATCCGATCTGCGGGCTCTCGTACCGTGCGAGCCGTCGCGCCGTGGCCGGGTTGAGATGGCGGAGCAGCCCGTATCCGATGCCGTGGTCGGGCAGGGCCGCGAGCTGTTCCTTGACCTCCTTGAGCGCGCGGCCGAGCGCCGGGGACCCGTCGAGGACATCGCCCCAGTCCAGTGGACCGGGGCACAGTCGCACGGGGAACTGGCTGGTGAACCAGCCCACGGTGGCGCTGAGATCAACGCCGTTCGCCAACTGCTCACGGCCGTGGCCCTCCAGGTCCAGGAGTACGTCGTCGCCGTCCCCGAATCCTTGGCGGCGCCGCCAGTCGGCCAGCGCCAGACTCAGTGCGGTCAGCAGGACGTCGGGGACCCGGGCGTGGTAGGCGGCCGGTACGCGCGTCAGCAGCGCGGCGGTCGGCCCTGGCGGAAGGGTGAGGGTCAGGGACCGGGAGTGGCCGACGGTGTCGCGTGCCGGATCACGTGGGCGGCGGCCGATGAGCGGATCGTCCCCGTTCACCATGGCCTCCCAGCGGCCGGCCTCGGCGGTACGTCCCTGTGCCTGTTCGCGCAACAGCCGGGCCCAGTCGCGGAAGGAGGTGACCGGGGCGGGGGTACGCAGCGGACGCCGCTCGGCCGCCGCGTGCCAGGCGTCCGCGAGATCGCGGAGCAGAATGCGCCAGGAGACGCCGTCCACGGCGAGATGATGGATGACGACGAGCAGCCGTCCAGGTACGTCGGCGCCGGCGTCGAACCAGACCGCGCGCAGTGTCGAGCCGTTCCACGGGTCGAGCGACTGGAGCGCGGCCGATGTCTGTTCGGCGACGAGCTCCGCCCACCGCGTCGGCTCTCCCGGGCATGACACGTCGGTTTCGTCGGTCCCGGTGCGGTCGGTCCCGGTGCCGTCGGTACCGGGACCGTCAGTTCCGGGACCGTCAGTTGCGGTGCCGTCAGTTCCGGTGCCGTCAGTTCCGGTGCCGTCGACGCGGACCCGTGTCAGGCAGTCCTCGCCGCGTACGGATCCGGCGGGCCCGATCTCCAGGCCGTCGACGGAGGGCCCGCCGACTGCCCCGCGCGGCTCCGCTCCGGGTTTCCCGACCCTCGTGTCCGCCTCGGGCGCCGCGTCCCTCCGTGCCCTTAGTCTCAGCATCGCGTGGCGGTCGAGCAGCGCGTCGAGCGCCGCGGCCAGCCTGTCCTGTCCGGCGCCCGCGGGGACGCGGAGCAGAACCGACTGGTAGAAGCCGCGCACGGCCTGCTCACCCAGCGCGGCCAGCCACTCCATGATCGGGGTCGGGGTCAGGTCACCGCTGTCCGCCCCCGCCGCGCGCGGCTCCTCACTCGCCACGTCGCGTGCGATCCGCGCGAGTCCCGCGGCCGTGCGGTGCTCGAAGACCTCACGTGTGGTGAGGACGAGCCCCGCGGCCCGTGCGCGTCCCACCAGTTGGATGGAGAGAATGCTGTCCCCGCCCAGCGAGAAGAAGCTGTCGTCCACGCCCACCGCCCGCGCTCCGGTCACCTCGGTGAACAGCGCGCACAGCAGGATCTCCCGGGCGGATTCCGGCCGTCGGCCGTCGCCGGTCCCGTGTGTCTCGGGAGCGGGGAGCGCGTCGCGGTCCAGCTTTCCGTTCGGAGTCAGGGGCAGCGCCTTCACCACCATGACGGCCGAGGGCACCAGATGGTCCGGGAGCACCCGTGCCGCCTCCTCACGCAGGACCGCGGGGTCCGCCTCGGCACCGTGGGCCGCCACCACGTACGCGACCAGCCTGCGGTCACCGGGCCGGTCCTCGCGCACGACGACGGCGGCCGAGGCCACCTCCGGACGGCGGGTCAGCACCGATTCGATCTCGCCCGGCTCGATGCGGAAGCCCCGTACCTTCACCTGCTGGTCGGTGCGCCCGAGGTATTCCAGCCGTCCCTCGGCGTCCCAACGTCCCAGGTCTCCGGTGCGGTACAGCCGCGTTCCCGGCTCGCCGTACGGGTCCGCCACGAACCGCTCGGCGGTCCGGCCCGGTCGGCGCAGATAGCCCCGTGCCAGGCCGATTCCGGCGATGTACAGCTCACCCGCTGTGCCGACCGGGACGGGGCGCAGCGCCGGATCGAGCACGTACACGCGGGTGTTGGGCAAGGGAGTGCCGATCAGCGGGAGGCTGTCCCCGGACAGCGGCTCGCTGAGCGTGGCGCACACGGTGGTCTCGGTCGGTCCATAGGCGTTGATCATCCGGCGCCCCCGCGACCAGCGGGCCACGAGCTCCGGCGGACAGGCTTCCCCCGCCACCACGAGGGTCGTTCCGGCGGGCAGCGCTCCGTCGGGCAGGGCACTCAGTGCGGTCGGTGGCAGTACCGCGTGTGTGACGCCGTACTGTGCCACGATCCGGGAGAGTTCGGGGCCTGGCAGCAGTTGTTCGGCGGGCGCCACGACCACGGCGGCCCCGGCGAGCCAGGCGCCCGCCAACTCGGCGATGAACCCGTCGAAGCTGGGGGAGGCGAATTGCAGGAGCCGGTCGCCCGGCGCGATGCCGAAGCGTTCGCGGTGGGCGGCCGCGAGATTTCCCAGCCCCCGGTGGGAGACCAGCACACCCTTGGGCAGGCCCGTGGAACCCGAGGTGTAGACGAGGTACGCGGGGTGGTCCGGGTGCGGTGGCTCGCGCAGCTCGGTGGCGGCGAGAGGGGCACCGCGGGTGTCACGCAGTTCGCGCTCCGTCGCCGGTTCGTCCACGGTCAGGACGGGGATCCCGGTCGCCGCGCGGTCCAGCGCGGCCGCCAGGGCGTCGTGCGAAGGCGGCGCCGGGATCGCGAGTGACGCGCGACCGGTGAGCAGCATGCCGGGGCGCGCGTCGGCCAGCATGTACGCGAGGCGCTCGGCCGGATAGCGGGTGTCG
Organism: Streptomyces sp. NPDC094034; assembly: GCF_040303865.1. Lineage (NCBI taxonomy): Bacteria > Bacillati > Actinomycetota > Actinomycetes > Kitasatosporales > Streptomycetaceae > Streptomyces > Streptomyces sp. NPDC094034. The sequence continues at coordinate 72,404 of NZ_JBEOUD010000012.1, forward strand.
AGGGAGAGGAAGGCGGCGCCGGTCTTCAGCACGGCGAGCAGGGCCACCATCAGCGCGGCCGATCGGGGCAGGGCGACCGCCACCCGGTCCTCCGGACCCAGCCCGCGTGCCACCAGCAGCCGGGCCAACCGGTTGGCGCGGTCGTCCAGTTCGGCGAAGGTGAGCGGCTCCGTGGCGCCGAGCACCGCCGGTGCCCCGGGCGAGGCGGCCACGCGCTCGGCGAAGAGGACCGGCAGCGGCAGTGCCCGTACCGGCCGCCCGGTCTCGTTGAACTCCTCAAGCACCCGCCGCCGTTCGTCGGACGACAGGAGATCCACGGCACCCGCGCGCCGCCGCGGGTGGTGTGCGACGGTCTCCAGCAGGCGGACGAGCCGTTCGGTGAGGTCGCGCACCTCGCCGTCGTCGAAGCGGTCCGGCAGATAGCTGATCCGCAGCCGTGTACGCGACCACGGGACGACCGCCAGACCGAGCGGGTAGTGGGTGGCGTCCCGGCCGTCGATCCCGGATACCCGCAGACCGGCGCCGCCCATCCGCTCGGGATCCAGGGGGTAGTTCTCCAGGACGGTGATGGTGTCGAACAGCTCGGCGTGGCCGGTGGCCCTGTTGATGTCGGTGAGCCCGAGGTGCTGGTGCGCGCCGAGACCGGCCTGCTCCTGCTGCACTCGGGCCATCAGGGCCAGCAGCGATTGGGCGGGATCGATCCGCACCCGGACCGGGATCGTATTGATGAACATGCCCACCATCGACCGCGAGCCGGGCACTTCGGGGGCGCGCCCGGCGACGGTGCCGCCGAAGACCACGTCCTGTCGTCCGGTCAGGGCACCGAGCAGCAGCGCCCAGACGGTCCGTACGACCGTGCCGAGAGTGATCCCGTGGGAGCGGCACATCGCGCCGATCGCGTCGGTCAGCTCCTGGGACAGCTCGCGCGTGAGGTGCGCGGGGGGCGTCGGAGCGCTCGTGCCCGGACCCTCCGACGCCGGGCGCCGGGCCGGGCGGGCCAGCAGGGTGGGCCCGTCGACGCCTTCCAGGGCTTGGCGCCAGGCGGCCTGCGCGGCTGCCCGATCCTGCCGCGCCAGCCAGGCGAGGTGGCGGTCGTACGACGTGACCTCCGGCAGGTCCGGTGGGGCGTCCTGTGCCCCGTACAGCGCGATCAGTTCGCCCAGCAGCAGGGGGACCGACCAGCCGTCCAGCAGCAGGTGATGGTTGGTCAGGGCGAGCAGATGCCGCTCCGGCTCCAGAGCGATCAGTGTGAAGCCGATCAGTGGGGCGAGGGCCGGGTCGAGCCGGCGGGTGCGTTCCTCCAGCAGGATCCGTTCGGTCGCTGTCTCCGGCCCTGGACCTGTCCCTGGACCTGGCCCAGGCCCTGTCCCGGGCTCCGGCCCTGTCCCGGGCTCCGGCGCGCTGACCGCCGTCAGGTCGAGGTGGCGCCAGCGGGGTGCGACCTCGTCGCGGATCAGCTGGACCGGCCGTGACAGGCCCTCGTGCAGGAAGGCGGCGCCCAGGTTGGGATATCTGCGCAGCAACGCGACCGTCGCGGCCCGCAGCCGCTCCGGGTCGATCGGTCCGCGCAGTTCCACCGTGAACTGCACGGCGTACGGGTCCTGTTCGCCCGCGCGGTAGGTGTCGCGCAGGGCATGGAAGAGCAGACCCTCCTGGAGTGGGGTCAGCGGCAGGAAGCGCGCCGGCGCGGGATGGCGGGCCACCAGCCGTGCCATCTCCTCCGGGGGCAGCGGGGCCGGGCATGCCTCGTCCGCCGCGACAGTGTCGTCGGACGCTCCGGTCGTGGCGGCGATACGGGCCAACGCCGCCACACTCTTACCGGTGAAGATCTGCTGGGTGGTCAGGACGAGGCCGTGCTCGCGGGCCCTGGCGATGAGCTGGAGGGCGAGGATACTGTCACCGCCGAGGGCGAAGAAGCTGTCCTCCACTCCCGGAGCGGCCGGGGCGCCGGCCTCGACGGGGGCGTTGAGGCCCAGTGTCTCGGTGAACAGTGTCAGCAGGACGCGCTCGCGTTCCGTACGCGGTGGCCGCCCCGCGGCGCCGCCGGTGGTGGTGTGCGCCGCCGGTAATGCCGCCCGGTCGAGCTTGCCGTTCGGTGTCAGTGGCAGCCGGTCCAGCACGATGACGACGGACGGCACCATGGAGGCGGGCAGCCGGCTCTCCAGGAACGCGGTGATCTCGACCGGTTTCGCCCGCTGTCTTTCATGGAGGGTGACGTAACCGAGCAGACGCTTCGCGCCGTTACGTATCTCGTCAGTGACGGCCACGGCCTGGCGCACGGCGGGATGGGCGGTCAACGCGGCCTCGATCTCGCCCAGTTCGATCCGCAGTCCCCTGATCTTGACCTGATCGTCGGCGCGACCGACGAACTCGATCGTTCCGTCGGGGCGCCGGCGCGCCAGATCACCGGTCCGGTAGAGCCGGGAGCCGGGAGCGCCGTACGGATGGGCGACGAAGCGCCGCGCCGTCAGTCCTGGCCGGTGGAGGTAGCCCCGGGCCAGACCGGGTCCGCTCAGGCACAGTTCGCCCACCGTCCCGACCGGCACCAGTCGCTGGAAGCCGTCCAGGATGTAGACACCGGTGCCTTCCGTGGCGGTACCGATCGAGGGTGTTCCCGTGCCGGGGAGCGGATCGGTCATGGTGGCGCACACCGTCGCCTCGGTGGGGCCGTAACCGTTGTGGAGCACGGTGTGCGACGCCCAGCCGGACGCCAGCTCCGCCGTGCATGCCTCGCCCGCCACCATCAGGGTCGTACCGGCGGGTATGCCGCCGCCGGGCACACCGGCCAGGACAGCCGGTGGCAGTACGGCGTGCGTCACTCCGTGGGCGGTGAAGAGCCCGGCGAGTTCGGGCCCCGCCGGAGGTGGGCCTTCGACTCCGAGGACCAGCTCACCGCCGTTGAGCAGGGCCGCGGCCAGCTCCCACACCGCGGCGTCGAAACTGGTGGAGGAGAACTGGAGCACTCGCGAGCCGGGACCGACGCCGTAGCGGCCGTGCTGGGTCTTCGCCAGGTTCGGGAGTCCCGCGTGGGTCACCACCACACCCTTGGGGCGGCCCGTGGAACCCGATGTGTAGATCACATAGGCCGGATGCTCGGCCATGAGGCGCCCGCGCCGCTCGTCGTCCCGTACGTTCCCGGCCGGTACTTCCAGCAGGTCCCTGACACTCCCGTCCCCGACACTCTCGTCCCTGACACTTACGTCCCTGACACCTCCGTCCCTGACACTTCCCCGGCCGTCCAGTACCAGTGATCCCAGCGGCGCCACACCCTCGGCGGCGATGTCCGACGTGGTCAGTGTCAGCGCGGGAGCGGAGTCCGCGAGCATGAACGCGACGCGCGTAGCGGGATAGCCGGGATCCACCGGCAGATACGCGCCACCGGCCTTCCATACGGCGAGCACCGACACGACGAACGCGACGGAACGCCGCATCACCAGCGCGACCCGCCGCTCCGGACCGATCCCGTGCTCGATGAGCAGCCGGGCGAGCTTGTTGGCACGGGCGTTCAGTTCCTCATAGGTCAGCTTCTCCTGTGCGCCCCGCAGCGCGGGAGCGTCCGGCTGCCGCGCGGCCACCCGCTCGAAGAGTTCGGCCGCCGTGATGCGCGTCCCCCGATCAGGACCGGGGTCAGAGGGTGGGGTGTTGGGTGCGTCGGTGTACGAGTCGCCGGCTCGCCCCGTGCCCGCCGCGTCGAGCAGCACATCCCGTTCCTCCGCGGAGAGCAGGGGCAGATCGCGTACGGCGGTGGACTCCCCGCCGCCCGCGGCATGGAGCAGGAACCGGTGGATACGGCTCCCGTGTCCGCTCACCTCGCCGTCGGTGTAGACGGCGGTGTTGGCGTCGAAGTCGACGACGAGGCCCCGGCCGTCCGAACGGTCCGTGAAGCTCAGTGCCGCGTCGTCCACCGGGCCGGTGGCCAGATTGCGCACGACGGACGGATACGGTCCGAAGACCGGACCGTAGTCCAGCCTCATGACGTTGACGAGCAGGGAGTACAGAGGCGCGCCCGCTCGCGCCTGGCCGATATGACGGCGCATGTCCTCCGTGCGGTAGCGCTGGTGGGCGAGGGCCGCTCCGATCACCCGTTCGGCCTGCCGGGCGAGTCCGGCGAGGGATCCGCCCGGCTCCGTGGACAGCCGGATCGGCAGCACGTTGGACTGCACGGCGGGTGTGGTGCGGGCGATCGGGGTGCGCCGGGCGCCAACGGTCAGACCGATGACCACGTCGCGCTCTCCGGTCATCCGGTGCAAGTAGGCCGCGGCCACAGCGGCGAGCATGGAGGAACGCCGTACCCCGGCCCGCTCGCAGGCAGCGTCGAGACTCCCGGTGTCCACCGGCGACAGGCTCGCGGAGAACCGGCGGAATCCCGCGTAGGGCGCGCTCCGTCGCGCCAGGCCGACCGGTTCCGGTAGATCGCGCAGCTGGTGCCGCCAGAAGTCACGGTCCCGCGCGAAGGAGGCCGACTCCTGGTACGCCCGGTCCTCGGCGAGGAGTTCCCAGAAACCACCGAAGACGGGGCGCGGCGTCCGCGCTCCGGATTCCAGCGCCGCGTAGAGCTCACCGACCCGACGCACCATCAGCTGGAGGCTCTTGCCGTCGGTCAGGATGTGGTGGTAGCGGCAGTGCCAGACGAAGAGGTCGTCGGCGAGTCGGAGCAGGGCGAACCCGAAGAGCGGGCCGCTCCCCAGCGGAACCGGGCGCTCAAGATCACTCCTCATCCACCGCTCGGCGGCGGCGCGCGGATCGGCGGCCGCCCGTAGATCCACCCGTCCGAGGGTGAAGTCGCCGTGGTCCTCGGCGAAGAGACCCGCCGTGTCCGTGACGGGGGTGAACCCGATGTTCAGGGCTGTGCATTCCGCGACCGTCCGGCGCAGGGCCCGCTCGAAGACGCCCTGCCGGAGCCGGCCCCGGATCTCGACATACTCGCCCACGTTGTAGAGGGGGCTTTCCGGCCGCAGGGACTGCGCTATCCAGATCTCCCGCTGCGCCGAGGACAGAGCACTTACCTGGACGCCGTCGTCCGACATGGCCAACATCCTTTCGGTTTCCGCGCCTGGTCGGGACCGGGCCGTGAAGGAAAGCCTGGCTCAGCAAGGCACCGGCCCGCCCCGGTTTCGGGCTCATCCAAAACCGCCACGGCAAAGGAGGCCGCCCATCAGCCGGATACACTCTGGACGGTCTTCTCCGGGCCGCTGGGCTCATCGATTCAGAGGGGTCCCACATGGCGAAGCAGGATCGAGCGATCCGTACGCGCCTGACCATCCTGACCGCGGCGGCCAAGGTCTTCGAGGCGCGCGGCTATCAGGCGGCCACCATCAGCGAGATACTCACCGAGGCCGGGGTGACCAAGGGGGCGCTGTACTTCCACTTCCCCTCGAAGGAACACCTCGCTCAGGGCGTGCTCGGCGAGCAGGACCAGTGGCTCCCCGTTCCTGACCGCTCCTGCACGATCCAGCAGTTCGTGGACACGGTGCTGCTGCACGCCTACCGCCTGCAGACCGACCCGATGGTCCGGGCCGGGGTCCGGCTCTCGCTCGACCAGCAGGCTCATGGAGTCGACCGCAGCGGCCCCTTCCTGCGCTGGGGCGGGATCATCGGGGAACTGCTGGAAAAGGCCCAGGCCCGGGGCGAGTTGCTCCCTCACGTGCGGACGGCCGAGAGCGCGGAGGTCGCCGTGGGGGCGTTCGCCGGGGTCCAGGCCATGTCGCAGGCCGTATGCGAGTACCAGGATCTCCTGGCCCGGACCTCGGTCCTGCTGCGGCATCTGCTGCCCAGCCTCACGCCGTCCTCCGTACTCGACCGCGTGGACCTCACCCCGAACCGGGGCGGGGCAGTCTTCGCCGAACTGCGGCCCCGGCCGACCGAAGAGGAGCGGGAAGCGCGCCAGGACGGCTGACGGGCCCGCTCGGCGGTGCGGCGGTCCCCGCCTCCCGTCATGGCAGGGACCGCCGCACCGCCGAGGGGCCAGGGGAGCGGTGGCTCAGAGCGTCGCGGCGATGTCCGCGGCCGAGCCAGGACGGCCGCCGTCGAGTTCGTCGACCAGACCGCGCAGGACGGGCCCGTACTCGGGGTGGGAGAGGGCGAAGGCCATCTGGGCGACGAGATAGTCGGCCGGGTTGCCGGTGTCGTACCAGCGGCCGGAGATGACCTGCCCGTACACCGCGCGGCTGGCCGCGTAGGCGTTGATCGCGTCGGTCAGATAGATCTCACCTTCCCGCCGGTCGTACCAGAGGCGGGTCTGCTCGCGCAGTTCGTCGATGATGCCGGGGGTGATCACATAGCCGCCGATTGCCGCGTACGAGGACGGTGCGTCGGCCGGCTTGGGCTTCTCGACCAGGCCGGTGATGCGCAGCAGGCCGTCGTCGAGGTCTTCCTTGACGATCGGCACGCCGTAGCGCTGGGAGTCGTCGGGGTCCATCGGCATGAGGGCCAGTACCGGACAGCCGGTCTGCTCGTGGGCGCGGATCAGCTGCTGGGCGCGGGGCACCTCGGCCACGAACACGTCGTCGGGCCACAGCACCAGCACCGGCTCGTCACCGAAGGACCGGGCGGCGTTCAGTACGGGGGTGCCGTTGCCGTACGGGCCGTGCTGGTCGAGGTAGGTGATGTGGCCGCGGCGGGCCAGCTCGGCAACCTCCTCCACCGCGTCCGCGTATCCCTCTTTGCCGTCTTCCCGCAGCTGCGCGCAGAGCGCGGGATTGGGCCGGAAGTGGTCCTGGATCAGGCTTTTGCCGCCGGAGACGACGATGGTGATGTCGGTGATGCCGGAGTCCACCAGCTCGCGGACGGTGTGCTCGATCACCGGCTTGTCGCCGACCGGCAGCATTTCCTTGGGAGTGGCCTTGGTCAGGGGCAACAGACGGGAACCCAGTCCGGCGGCGGGGATCACGGCCCTGCGGATCGTCGGGGACATCAGGTCTCTCTCGGTCGAACGGCATCCGCACCGGCCGGCACGGCTCACGCCGACGCTACCAACGTGCGCGACCGCCCCTGAACGAGGTCTTGAGCCCCCGGCGTCGGACGGCGTTCAGCGCCGCCCCGGCAGACGAAGGACAGGTCGCCTCCTCGGTGGAACGGGTCGGCCCCCGTACCTTTCGGCTCCCGTGACGGGACGGTCACGGAGCGCGAGACGCGGCCGTCGCGGGACATGAGGCAGTGGCGGCCAGACGGGAGTGTACGTTCGTACGCTTTGGCTATAGGCTCGGGCGCATGAGTCTTGTCATGTCGACGCGTCCTGGTCTGACAGAGCGGCAGGCGCGCGTGGCGGTGGGCGTGCTGTTCTTCACCAACGGCGCGTTGTTCGCCAATCTTCTGCCGCGCTTTCCCCAGATCAAGGACGAGCTCGGGATGGGTAACGCCGCCTACGGGCTGGCGGTCGCGACGTTCCCGTCCGGCGCGATCGTGGCCGGGCTCGCGGCCGGGGTGCTCATCCGCCGGTTCGGCTCGGCGCGGGTGGCGGTGACCGGCACCATCCTGACCGGGGCCTGGATACTGGCAGCGGGGCTGAGTTCTTCGGTGTGGGCGTTCGCCGGCGCGTTGTTCCTGGCGGGAGCGATGGACGCGATCACCGATGTCGCCCAGAACGAACACGGCCTTCGGGTCCAGCGCCGGTACGGACGTTCCATCATCAACTCCTTCCACGCCATCTGGTCCATCGGCGCCGTCACCGGCGGGGCGATGGCCGCCGGTGCCATCGCGCTCGGTCTGTCGCGGGGCCCGCATCTGGGGATCTCGGCGGCGGTGTTCGCGGTCGCCGCGCTCGCCGCCGCGAGGTTCTGTCTGCCCGGCCAGGAGACGGACCCGGCCGTGGACCCCGAGGGCGATGTCCCTGGCGATGCCCCTGGCGATGTCCCTGGCACGCGGCGGAAGGAAGCCCCCGGGAGAGGACCGCGCACCCTTTTCGTGCTGGGCGCCTTGGTGTTGATCGCCACGTCGGGCGCGCTCGTGGAGGACGCCGGCAGCTCGTGGGCCGCCGTCTACCTGTCGGACTCGCTGGCGGCGTCGGTCGCGCTGGCGGCGTCGGGATACATCGCTCTCGTGGGCGCCCAGTTCATCGGGCGCCTCATCGGCGACCGGCTCGTCGATCGGTTCGGGCAGCGCGCCGTGGCCCGCGTCGGCGGTCTCGTCGCCGCGGCGGGTATGGGCCTGGCGCTGGCCGTTCCGACGGTGCCAGGGACGATTCTCGGCTTCGCCGCCGCCGGGTTCGGAGTGGCCACGTTGGTGCCCGCCGCGATGCACGAGGCGGACGAGCTGCCCGGCCTGCGCCCCGGGTCCGGGCTGACCATCGTCTCCTGGCTCATGCGCCTGGGCTTCCTGTGCTCCCCGCCGGTCGTCGGACTGATCGCCGACGCGACCAGTCTGCGCGTGGGGCTGCTGGTCGTACCCTTCGCCGGGCTGCTCGTCGTACTGCTCGCCGGTGTGCTGCGCAAGCGACTCCGGTGACCGGCCCCGGGCCATGTCGTCGAGGATCGATCCGACCGAAGAATGTCCACCCCGAGCGGTCCCACCGAGCGGCCGCCCGTGCCAAGGAAGGCTGCCTTTCATGACTGTGCCGAGCACACCACTCCCCCGCGAGCGCGTCGGTGTCATGCTCCCCCGCGATCTGCCGGCCGCACAGGTGCTGCCCTTCGCACGCCGGGCGGAGGAACTCGGCTTCGACGAACTGTGGGTGGTCGAGGATCTCGGCTTCCGCGGCGGGGTCGCCCAGGCCGGTGCGGTGCTGGCCGCCACCGAACGCATCGTCGTCGGCATCGGCATCATGCCCGCCGGCGCGCGCAACCCCGCCTTCGCCGCGATGGAGTTGGCGACCCTGGCGCAGCTCTTTCCCGGGCGGCTGATCGCCGGTATCGGGCACGGTATGCCGGTGTGGATGCGCCAGGTGGGGGCGTGGCCTGCCAGCCCGCTCACCTTCATCGGTGAGTACGCCACCGCGGTCCGGGCGCTGCTGCGCGGTGAGCCGGGGCCTGTCAACGGCCGGTACGTGACGACCCAGGACGTTGTCATCGGCGAGACGCCGGATCTCGTCCCGCCGGTCGTGCTCGGTGTGCGGGGCCCCAAGTCGCTGGAGGTCGCCGGAGGGGTCGCCGACGGTGTCCTGCTGGCCGAGCCGTCCCCGCCCGCGTACATCGCCGCGGCCCTCGGCCACATGGGCACGACGCCCGGTGCGGAAGGTGTCGAGGTGATCGCCTATGACGTCGCCGTGGTCGACGATGACCCCGACGCCGCGCTGGAGCGGGCGCGCGCGGGCCTGACCTGGATCGGGGAGCCCGACTGGGCGCCTCATCTGGCCGCACTGCCGTTCGCCGACGAGCTCGCTCGTCACCGGCGGCACTGCGCTGGGCCCGAGGAGTTCGCCGCCACCATGCCGGCGGAGTGGGTCGCCGAGCTGGCCCTCGCCGGAACACCCGGCCAGGTCCGCGAACGCGTCGCCGCCCGGTATCGGGCGGGAGCCACCAGCGTCGTACTGACGCCGGTCGAGGCCGACAGGACGGCCGCGCTCACCCGGCTCGCCCGCGTCCTCAGCCGGCGCTGACCGGTGGCCGGCCGTTTCCGCGCGGTGTGTCCATGGTGATACGGGTGATCGCCTCCACCGTCAGGGCACGGTCGTGCGGTTCGCTGTCCAGGGCGTGGTGGAGGGAAAGGCCCTCGATGAGGGCGTCGAGCTGCCGTGCGGTGGCCGGGTCGAAATGCTGCTCAAGCAGGGCGCGGCTGCGGCGCATCCACCGAGTCGTCAGCGTCCGGTACTCGGGACGACGGGCGGCGAGGGTGTACAGCTCCTGGGTGAGCACCAGGTCGCGCTGTGGCCCCTCGGACAGGGCGTGGACGAGGTCGGCCACCGCCTGGCGGACCTCGTCACGGTCGGTGGCACCACCGAGATGGGCCTCGAAGAGGGCGACGATCTGGTCGGCGAACGTGGTGAACGCTTCCCGGAGTACGTCATCGATGCCGTTGAAGTGGTAGGTCATCGATCCCAGCGGCACCGCGGCCCGGGCAGCGATCTTGCGGTGGGACACACCCGCGACGCCGTCGTCGGCGATGAGATCGAGGGTGGCGGCGATGATGCGTTCGCGCCGCTGATGATCCGTGCGTCCGGTCGTCATGGGAAGCTCACAGGCTTCGGATGACACGAGCGGGGTTACCGACGGCGACGACACCGGCGGGAATGTCCTTGGTGACGACGGAACCGGCGCCGATGACGCTGTCGTCGCCGATGGTCACGCCGGGCAGGACGATGACCCCTCCGCCGAGCCACACGTTGTCGCCGATGGTGATCGGGCGTGCGGCTTCCAGTTTGTCGCGCCGGGGCCCCGGCTCCAAGGGATGGGTGGGGGTGAGCAGTTGGACGTTCGGGCCGATCTGGCAGTCCGCGCCGACCGAGATCCGCGCGACGTCCAGTGCGGTCAGATGGTAGTTGACGAACGTGCGGGGCCCGATCGTGATGTTGCTTCCGAAGTCGACGTGGATCGGCGCCCGTACTTCCACGTCCTCTCCCACGCCGCCGAGCAGTTCGGCCAGGATCCCCCGGGCGGAATCGGCGTCCTCGGCGAAGGCGGCCTGGTAGCGGAAGGCGAGTCGGATCGCGCGCCGCTGGCGTTGTGTGATCTCCGGGTCATCGGCGATGTAGAGGTCGCCCGCGAGCATACGCTCATGGTTGGTCCGCAGGTCCTCGGTGAAGTGGTCCGTCGACATGCCCAGGATCGTAACCGATAGTGTACGCACGTACACTCCGCTGGGAAGACCGCGCTCCCCGCCCGCTCACCGGGCGGGCGTTCGTCCGAGCCCCTGAGCCGACGACAAGCCTGGTACCGGCTTGCCTGGGCAATGTCCTCCCTGGCACCGCCGAACCGCCGACTTCATCGTTGCTGTGTGGCCGCGAGCAGAACGGCCACCGGAGCCCGCCCCACCGCGAGCCCGCTCACCTTTTCAGCGACTGGAGCACCACCGTGCGGACCAACGTCAGCTTCCCCAGCGCCGGGATCACGATCGCCGGACACCTATACACACCGGACGGTGAGACCGGCGGGCCGCGCCCGGCGATCGTCGTCGGCCACCCCGGCAGCGGCGTGAAGGAGCAGACCGCCGGCCTCTACGCGCGGCGCCTGGCCGACCAGGGCTTTGTCACCCTCGCCTTCGACGCCGCCCATCAGGGAGAGAGCGGAGGCGAGCCGCGTGGTCTGGAGGACCCGGCCCAGCGGGTCGAGGACATCAAGGCCGCCGTCTCCTTCCTCAGCACTCGCGAGGAGGTCGACCCCGACCGGATCGGGGCGCTGGGCATCTGCGCCTCGGGCGGATACGCGCTGACCGCGACCGCGTCCGATCACCGCGTCAAGGCCGTCGGCGCCATCTCCGCCGTCGACATCGCGCGCCAGTTCCGCGAGGGCGCCGACGGCACCCAGGACCCGGCCGTTTTCCAGACCATGCTCGACGCGGCCGCGGCTTCCCGTACCGCCGAGGCACGCGGCGAGGGCGTCCCGGTCTTCCCGCTCTTCCCCAGCACCGCCGAGGAGGCCGCCGCCGCGGGCGGCGAGCACGCCGCGGAGGGATTCGAGTACTACCGCACGCCCCGCGCCGAGCACCCGCGCGCGGCCCAGTCCTTCACCTGGTCCAGCGTCGACCGCATGGCCTTCTTCGACGGGTTCCGCTTCGTCGGTCTGATCGCCCCGCGCCCGCTGCTGCTCATCGTCGGCCGCGAGGCCGTCACCTCCTGGATGAGCGTCGAAGCCTTCCAGAACGCCCGGGGTCCCAAGGAACTGCACTGGGTGGACGGCGCCGGCCACATCGACCTCTACGACAAGGAGCCCTATGTCGGCCCCGCCGTCGCCAAGCTGACCGACTTCTTCCGGACCCACCTGGCAGAGACTCGGTAGAAGTCCTGCGTACGGAGGGCCGCGTGCGGTGTCCCCCGGCGCCGCCCGGTCGCTCGGAGCCGGGTTACGCGTCCGGGGGACGGTGCCCGGCGGAGGAGTCGGGCTCCGTGCGGTGCGGCGCCCGGTCGGTCGGCATCCGCTCTGTCGGGATCGGGTCGAGGGGCGGCGGGACGAGCACCAGGTCGGCTCGGTGCGGGGTGGCCGCGACAAGATCGGCGTTGCGCTGGTCGCTGCCGAGGGACCACGCGCGGGCCTCCGCCAAGGGCTTGCCGTAGGCCACGTGCCGTTGGATGAGCTGGTTCAGCCGGGTCTCCTCATCGGTGGCGACATACCACGCTTCGTCGAGGAGTGCTCTGACGCCCGCCCAGGGGCCCTGGTCGAGCAGCAGATAGTTGCCCTCGGTGATGACCAGGGGCACCCGCGCCGGGACCGGGATGGCGCCCGCGATGGCTTCCTCGAACTCGCGGTGGAACCGGGGGGCGTACACGCGGTCCTCCGCCCGTTCGCGCAGTCGGCGGAGAAGCGCCGCGTAGCCCGCCGCGTCGAAGGTGTCCGGTGCGCCCTTCCGCTGCCGGCTTCCGAGCCGGGTCAGTTCGCCATTGGCCAGATGGAAGCCGTCCATCGGCACCACAACGGCCGTGTCCGGGCCGAGGGCGGCGGCCAAGTGGTCCGCCAGCGTCGACTTTCCCGAACCGGGTGCCCCGACGATCCCCAGAATCGCCCGCCGCCCGGATTCGGCGAGAGCGCGAGCTCGGTCGCGCAGTGCGGAGAAGGCCATCTCCTCGGCACTCACGGGTTGGGGGACGGCGGTGTCTTTCATGTGACGACTCCCAGACGGTCATGCGCGAGGTGACCCGGCGCGGGGGTGAACGAACGTGGGGCGAACGAAGTCGATCGACGGGAACGAGGGAAGCGAGGGGATCGAGGGAAGCGAGACGGCATCGGCCGTTCCGGTGCGCGGCCGATCTCTCTCATCGTAGGCAACGACCCCGTGGGCGTCGCCGGCGTGCCGACTCCGCGCGGGACGGGCTTGTCCATCCCCCTGGACGCGTGCGTCCGGGCGGTGTGCGGGGACGGCCAAAGGCCCCCGCACACCGCCCGTAGCCGTACCCGCACCAAGCCCGCTTCCGCGGCTACGCCCGCGCCCGCCTCCGCTCAGCCTTCCGTGATCTCCACCGACAGCTCATTGTCGACCGTGTAATACGGGCGCGCGTTCAGCCCGTCGAGTGCCGTGGCCGGGTACACGAACACCCGCTTGCGGTCCGCGAGATCATCCAGGAGCCGGGCCGTCCGGACCGGCCGCGCGTCCGCGGACGGGCGGACGAACACGTCCCACACCCCCGGTCCCGCACCGGCGCCCGGTGTGCTCAGCAGATCCCGGTAGCCGACGGTGATGGAGAAGGCATGGCCGCCCTCCGCGGTCAGTTCCACCTCCCGTGCGATGCCGCCCTTCCCCCGGCGACGCAGCAACGCCGCCGCTCCGGTGCCCAGTTCGGCGCCGAAGAGCCTGCCGCGTACCGTCATCGCGCCGTCGGCGACCCGGATACGATCCGCCTCCGCGTGTGTGGGGCGCAGCCAGGCTCGTACGGCGAAGTAGCCGTCCAGCGTGGCGTACGGGACCAGGACCGCCAGGGGCGAGGAAGTCCCGTCGGGCGCGCGGCCCGCCACCAGGGCCCGTAGGTCACGGACGCCGGGGAGGAGCCGTCGGCGCGGTGTGCCGGGCGAGGGGACGACATAGGCGTCCCAACGGCCCTCCGCGAAGGCGGGCGCCGGTTCGATGGTGGCCTGCCAGCGGTCCTGGCCGGGCGCCGGCTCCAGGTCGAACACCCGCCTGACCAGTTCTGGCTGTCCCCTCGACGGGCGCAGACGCAGCAGCAGTTGAGGCCGGGAGGCCGGGGCCTTCGGTGTGTCCGGCGCGGTGAGCCGTACGGTGAGCCGGTTTCGTCCGTCCACCGTGCAGTCGGCGCGCGGGCGCGGACTCTCGACCCGCGCGTTCTCGTCGTGCGGGGTTCCGTCAGGCGGGGTTGCGTCAGACAGGGTTCCGTCACGCGGGTTTCCGTCACGCGGGTTTCCGTCACGAACAGTTCTGTCGCGGTCCGGGCTCATCGCTTCGCCTTCCGTACGGTCCTGAGGAGGGTGCCGGCCGCCGAGTAGGCGGCGTCCCGGGCCGCGTAGCCGCCGGTCACCAGAGCGCGGTCGATGCCGGTGGTGCGCGTGGCGACCGGACGTCCGGCCCGCCTCGCCGACACCAGCGCGTCGAACAGCGCCTCGGCCTGTGCCACGACCGGCCCGGGGGCGAACCGTTCGGAGTTCTTCAGCGCGGTGCGCCCCATCCGGCGGCGTGTCTCGTCGTCGCGTACGAGGTCGAGCAGGGCGGCCGAAAGTGCCTCGCGGTCGCCGACGGGCACCAGCCGGCCGTCCGCGCCGTCCGCGATGATCTCGGCGGGGCCGTGCGGGCAGTCGGTGCTGACGACGGGGAGACCGCAGCGCATCGCCTCGACGATCGTCATGCCGAATGGCTCGAAGTTCGAGGTCGCGGCGGCGATCGAGCCCTTGGCCCACTCGGCCTCCATCGGACTCGCGGTACCCATCAGGAAGACGTTGTCGTACAGGCCGAGTTCCTCGATGAGCCGTCGCAGCCGGTCGCGCTCCTCGCCCCCGCCGTACACACGCAGTTGCCAGTCGGGGCGTTCGGCCACGACTGCCGCGAACGCCTCGATGAGAAGGTCGTACCGCTTCACCGGGACCAGTCGGCCCGCGGCCACCACCACGGGGGCGGTGCCGTCCGAAGGCGGCAGCGACGGGTCGGGGACGCTGTTGGGCAGCGCCTCCACGCGCACGCCGGGCAGCCACATCTTCTTGCGGTACGCGGCGGCGTCGGCATGGGTGACGGTGGTGAGGGCGTCCAGGCGCGGATAGACCCGGCGCAGTACGCGGCGCAGTCTCGGCGGGTGGTTGTCCAGGGTCAGGTGTTCCTGCCCCACCCGTACGGTCCCGGCCCGGGCCTGGAGAGCGATATGCACATTGAGCCCCGGGCGCGTGCCCACCACGACATCGGCGTCCGTCGCCCCCAGGAACCCCTCGATCCGCTCGTCGGTGAGCGCGCTGTACTGGCCGTAGCGGTACTCGTACGCGGGGAACACCTTCGCCGGGCTCAGATGCAGTGGGTGTTCCTTCTCATGCCGCAGGTCAACGAGCGGGCGCAGCCGTATTCGCGGGTCCGGTGTCAGGTTGGGGCTCTCCCGGTGCCGGAACACGGAGACGATTTCCACCTCGTGCCGCTCGGCCAGCGCACCGGCCAAGTTGTACGTCGTGGTGATGGTCCCCCCGATCCCGTAGGCATTGTGAATGAGTAAAGAAATCTTCATGAATGTACGGACCATGTTGTTCACCACGCCGTTCCGTTCGTTACGCGGTCTTGAGACAACCGCGTCGATTCCGTGTCCAAGATCCGCACACACGGTGTCCCGTTTCTTGAACCGGTCTTCGTCGAAGCCGGGCCGGCGTCGGCCGCGGAATCGCGCGGCCCATCGATCGCTCCCGCAGTATGGTCGGGCGATGAACGATCATGATGGGGACGGCTACTTCGGAGAGCGCGTCGCGGCGATGTACGACGAGTCGTCGGAAGAAATGTTCGAGCCGAGCGTCGTGGCCGAGACCGTCGATTTTCTGGTGGCGCTGGCGGACGGTGGCCCGGCGCTTGAGCTGGGCATTGGGACGGGGCGCGTCGCGTTGCCGTTGGCACTGCGCGGAGTACCGGTCCACGGCATCGACATGTCACGAGCGATGGTCGCGCGGCTGGGCGCCAAACCGGGCGGCGACGCGATCGGTGTGACGATCGGCGACTTCGCGACGACGAGAGTGCCGGGGACCTTCTCCGTCGCGTATCTGGTCTTCAACACGATCATGAATCTGACGACACAGGCGGCGCAGGTGGCGTGTTTCCGCAACGCGGCGGCCCATCTGGCACCCGGGGGGTGCTTCGTCATCGAGGTCATGGTCCCCGAGCTGCGAAAGCTCCCCGCCGGGCAGAACATCGTGCCCTTCCACGTGAGTCCGACACGGTGGGCGTTCGACGCCTACGAGGTGGCCACCCAGGCGATGAGTTCGAACTACATCCAGGTCGCCGACGGGCGTGGCGAGTACCGGTCGATCCCTTTCCGGTATGTGTGGCCCGCGGAACTCGATCTGATGGCGCAGCTCGCCGGGCTGCGGTTGCGCGAGCGGTGGGACGGATGGACGCGAGGGCCCTTCACGAACGAGAGCGGCCAACACGTATCGGTCTGGGAGAAACCCGTCGACTGACCCCGGAGAGGGTGGGGGCCGAGGACATGCCCTCGACCCCCGCCCGAGGACTCAGGCCGAGGGCTGCTTGAGCACCTCGATCAGACTGGAGAAGCTGTTCTCGGCGAAGCCCCCGGCCATCCCGGCCCGGAAGATCTCGGCGACCGCGGCCGGCAGTACGGTGTTCACTCCCGCGTCCCTGTGGGTGTGCAGGACGTGGTCGACACTGGCCGCGCCCATCGCCAGACGATCCACGTCGCCGGGGTACGTCGCGGAGTCCGCGTGCTCCGCGTACAGCTCCAGGAAGTGGGGCATCATCGCCGTCATCATCGTGGCGTACGGCAGGAGTTCCTTCGCCGAGACACCGTTGGCCCGCCCCAGCGCGAGGGTCTGGTAGTAACTGAGCATGGTGGTCCAGAAGATGGTCATCTGGGCCTGGTAGTACATGGCCGCGAGGCCGGCGTCCTCGCCCCGGTAGTCCGCGTCGGTGAGGACCTTCAGGGTGTCCTCGTGAGCCTCGAAGACATCGCGCGGACCGCTGTAGTAGGTGGCGGACCCGGGCTTGCCGATCAGTGGCGGCGGCACCTGCACCCCGCCGGTGAGATGCTTCGCGCCGTGCCCTGCCGCCCACGTGGCCGCCTCTCGGGCCCTGTCCGGGGTGTCCGAGCTGAGGTTGGCGATGACCTTGCCGGAGAGGGAGGCCGCCACCGGTTCGAGGATGGCGTACACCGCGTCATAGTCCGTCAGGCTGAGCACGATCAGCTCATTGGTGGCCAGCGCGTCCTCGACGGTGTGCGCCTGCCTGGCGCCCTTGGCCACCAGCGCCTCGGCCTTGCTCGCGGTCCGATTCCATACGGTCACCTCGTGGCCGTTCGCCAAAAAGGTGTTCACCATCGCCCGGCCCATCGGGCCCAGACCGATGACCGTTACCGACCTCTTGCCCATCGGGCCGCTCATCCGCTGACTCATCCGGAACTCTCCTTGGCTCTTTACTGGTTGAACTAGAACGATCGATCCATCCAGAACAAGATAGCAGGGCTCTGGAGCGATCGTTCTATCCAGTGAGTGGACGGCGATGGACCGCGCCACAGAGGGTGAGTGTGGCGACTCGGACGCCGGCGCGACTCCTCGGCGTTACCCCTCAGACCGAGTCGGCGCCTCGCTCACACCCGAGGTGCGGAAACCTCAACTCGGTTCTGCTGGCGGCTACGTCGTCGGGGCGCAGCAGCGTCGAGGGATGACCGGGACGGTTCGGCGAGTCGGGCAGATGCTGGCTCTCCAGACAGACCGCGCCGTACCGTTGGTGGCGCCGGCCGACGGGATCGATGAGTGAGCCGTCGAGTTGGTTGGCCGTGTAGACCTGAATACCGGGTTCGGTGGTCCATACCTCCATGACCCGCACCTCACCGGGGGCGGCGAGACGGGCGGCCCGGCGCGGGACGCCGCCGTGTTCCGGTTCCGCTTGCCGCAGGACCCAGCAGTGGTCGAATCCCCCCGCCGAACGGAGTTGTTCGTCGGGCAGGCCGATCCGGTCCCCCAGCGTCCGTGGAACGGTGAGGTCGAACGGGGTGTGCCGGACGGGTACGGCGGGGCCGCGCGGGATGCCCGCTTCATCGATGGGCAGATACTCGTCGGCGTCCACCTGGAGGGTGTGGCCGAGGATGTCACCGCCGTCCGCGAGGTCGAAGTAGGCGTGGTTGGTGAGGTTGACGACCGTGGGGCGGTCGGTGGTCGCCCGGTAGTCGAGCGCGAGGGTGCCTTCGGTGTCGAGCGTGTACGTCACGGTGACATCGAGCGCGCCGGGGAATCCCATGTCGCCGTCGGCGCTGTGCAGCGTGAGCCGGAGCGCCGCCAGGTGATCCGTACGGCGGGCCGCCGCCTTCCACACTCTGGTGTGGAAGCCGCCAGGACCGCCGTGCAGCGCGTGGCCGCGGTCGTTGGCGGGGATGTGGTGCACCGTGCCGTCCAGGGTGAAGCGGCCGTGCGCGATGCGGTTCGCGTAACGGCCGATGAGCGCCCCGAAGTAGGGGTTCTCGCCCGTGTAGTCGTCGAGGGAGGCGAGCGACCGGACGACCGACGCGGCGTTCCCTGCGGTGTCGGGCACGATGAGCCGGTGCAGGACGCCGCCGTAGGTCAGGATCTCGGCCCGGATTCCGGTTCCGGAGTCGAGCGTCCAGAGATCGATTTCCGACCGCCCGGAAGCGGTGCCGAACGGCCTGCTGTGCACGGTGGGGGTGGGCATCGGGGATCCTTGTGACGAAACGGATGGCGGGGAGGAGCGTGGGCCGCCCGGGCGCGGCGTGTACGGACACGCCCCGGGGTCCCGCCGGCGCGTCTCAGACCTTTCCCGTCCGCCCCGGGTCCGGGGTCCTTCGGGACGCGGTCGATTCGCGGACGACCAGGCGGTAGCCGGGGCGGGGCCTGCGGGGTTCGGCCACCGCCTCGCCCGAGAGCCGTTCGACGAGACTGTCGACGGCGAGCCGGGCGATGGTCTCCTTGTCCGGGGAGATGGTGGTGAGTGTGGTGGCGCCGTACCGGCTCTCCTCGATGTCGTCGAAGCCGACGACGGCGACGTCGGCGGGGATGCGCAGACCGCGTTCGGTGAGCGTGCGCATCGCACCGATGGCGATGAGGTCGTTGTAGGCGAAGACGGCGTCCGGCCGCTCCCCGCGGTCGAGGAGCGCGGCCATCGCGGCGGCGCCGTCCTCGCGTCCGTAACCGTCGGTGACGATCACCAGGCTCTCGTCGGGCGCGATGCCCGCTGCCGCCAGTTCCTCGCGCCAGCCACGCAGCCGCAGATGCGCCGGCTGGCGTTCGCGGCCGGTGCGCGAGCCGAGGAAGGCGATGCGGCGGTGGCCGTGGTCGAGGAGATGCCGTACGGCCGCGCGGGCCGCGGTGACGTTGTCGATGGCGATGTGGTCGTACGGGGCCTCGTACTCACGCTCCCCCAGCAGCACCAGCGGCGCGGTCTCGGAGCGCGCCATCAGGTCC
This sequence comes from Streptomyces sp. NPDC094034, assembly GCF_040303865.1. NCBI lineage: Bacteria > Bacillati > Actinomycetota > Actinomycetes > Kitasatosporales > Streptomycetaceae > Streptomyces > Streptomyces sp. NPDC094034. Next base: position 91,546 of record NZ_JBEOUD010000012.1, read on the forward strand.
TCGGTCTCCAGGTGGATCGGGCTGAGGATGAGTCCGTCGATCACATGCGAGCGAAAGCCCTGGCAGACCAGCAGCTCGTTCTCGCGCAGCCCGCCGGTGTGGTCGACCAGCACGGTGTACTCGTGCCGGGCCGCGGCGTCGACGACCGCGCCGGCCAGCTCGGCGAAGTACGGGTTGCCGAACTCGGGTACGGCCAGGGCGATGATGCCCGTACGCCCTTTGCGCAGATGGCGGGCGGTGAGATTGGGCCGGTAGCCCAGCTCGTCGATGGCCCGCTGCACCTTGGCGCGCATCTGGGGTGTGACGTGCTGATAGTTGTTGACCACGTTCGACACGGTCTTGATGGACACGCCCGCCCGTTGCGCAACGTCCTTGAGGCTGACGCTCACGGCACTCCTTGACTCGACAGGGAACCCGGCCCCGGTGAGGTCCGGGGCCCCGGGGTGGCCGCGTCCCGGTGGCCGGACGGCCACCCGGAACCCGGCGTGGTTCAGGTGGTTCTGCGACTGCGCGCCAGATAGCGCTGCGCCACGACGACAACGATAAGGAAGCCGCCGCTCACCACCGACTGGTACGAGGAGTTGAGCGAGCCGATCTGGTTGATCAGATTCTGGATGACGGCCAGCAGCAGGACACCCCAGAGCGTGCCGCTGATCGATCCGGCCCCACCGACGAGGAGCGTGCCGCCGATGACGACGGCGGAGATGGCGTCGAGTTCCATGCCGACGCCCACGATGGTGACGCCCGACGACAGTCTGGCCGCGTTCAGCGCGCCGGCGAGTCCCGCCAGCAGCCCGCTGAGCGTGTAGACCAGGATCTTCGTACGGGCGACGGGCAGCCCCATCAGCGCGGCCGCGTCGCCGCTGCCGCCGACCGCGAACAGCGACTGGCCGAACGAGGTCCGTTGCAGCAGCAGCCCGCCCGCGCCGAACAGCACCAGGGCGATCAGGAGCGGGTATCCGAAGCCCCCGACGCCGCCCTGCCCCAGCTCGGCGAACGCGGAGTCCTTGGGCACCAGATAGGTGGTGGCACCCTCGTCGGTGAGCGCGAGGAGCAGACCGCGGGCCGCGAGCAGCGTGGCGAGCGTGACGATGAAGGGGGCCATTCCGGCGCGGGCGATGAGGAAGCCGTTCAGCAGCCCGATAGCCCCGCACACCAGCAGGGGTACCAGCAGCGCCGTGAAGAAGCCCCATTGCGAGGCCCAGGCCGCGAGCACACCCCCCAGCGCGAACACCGATCCGACCGACAGGTCGATTCCGCCGGTGATGATGACCAAGGTCATGCCGAGGGCCACCACGGCGAGGAACGACGCCTGGACGGTCACGCCCCGGGCGTTGTCGAGGGTGGCGAACGTCGGGTAGACGAACGAGGCGACGAGGATGACCGTGAGAAGGACCGCGAGCACGCCCTGACGTTGCATCAGCTCGGCGAGACGCTGCTTGAGGGGCGTCTCGGCGGCCGGTACGTCGCGGGGAGTCTCGCCGCCGGGAGGCGCGGGGGTCTTCTGCGGCGCCGGGGCGGGTGCGGGCGGTGCGGGTGTGGTTTCGTTCATCGGGACCGACGCTCCCGGGCGACATAGACGGCGGCGATGATGATGGCCGCCTGGGCGATCTGTGCGGTGGAGTCGGGCAGGTCGTGCTTGACGAGGGTGGCGCGCAGCAGCTGCATCAGCAGGGCGCCGGCCACGGTGCCCAGGACCCGGACGGAGCCGCCGTTCAGCGGGGTTCCGCCGACCACGACCGCCGTGATGGCGGAGAGCTCCATGAGGGTGCCGAGCGAGGAGGGGTCGCTCGCCGTCAGCCTGGCCGTGGCGAGGATTCCCGCCAGGGCGGCCAGCACCCCACAGAGGATGTACACACCCATAAGGACGCGTTTGACCGGCAGTCCCGCAAGAGAGGCGGCCGACCGGTTGCCGCCGACTGCGACGATCTGACGGCCGAAGGTGGTGCGCCGTACGAGGAAGGCGACGGCGACGGCGAGCACCCCGGCGATCAGCACCACCAGCGGGACGCCGAGGAAGGATCCGGTGCCGAGCGCGAGGACGTCGGGGTTGATGATCTGCTTGAGCTGGCCGTCGGCCATGACCAGGGCGATGCCCCGGCCGCCGACGAACAGGGCCAGGGTGGCGACGATGGGCTGTAGCCCGATCAGTGAGACCAGTGTGCCGTTGACGGCGCCGACGACGGCTCCCGCGAGCAGGGCCACGACGAGGCCCGGCACGAGCCCGTAGCCGAGATAGAGCGGGAGCAGGGCGGCGGCGAGCGCCATGGTCGAGCCGACCGACAGATCGATGCCCTCGGTGCCGATGACCAGGGCCATGCCCAGCGCCACGATCACGATGGGCGCGACCTGGACGAGCTGGGTGCGCAGATTGTCGGCGGTCATGAAGTGCTCGGTGAACAGCGCGTTGAAGAGCAGGAGCACCGCCACGGCCGCGTACACGCCGTACTCCTGGTACCAGGCGGGGTCACGGAGCCGGGCCAGTGGGCGCGCCTGGCCGGGGGTGAGAGTGGCCTGGGTCATCTCGGGTCCTCCTGTGCGGCCGGGGCCTCCGGTGCGGCCGGGGCCTTCCCTTCGGGCACCGGCGAGTGGTCGGCGAGCACTTCGAGCAGCTGGCTCTCACCCACCTCGTCGCCTGACAGTTCGCCCGCGACGGCCCCGCCGCGCAGGACGACGATCCGGTCGGCGCCCTCGATGAGCTCCTCGATGTCCGAGGAGATGAGCAGCACGGCCAGGCCCTCTCGGGCGAGCTCGTCGATCAGCCCCTGGACCTCGGCCTTGGCGCCGACGTCGATGCCCCGCGTCGGTTCGTCGAGCAGGAGGACCTTGGGCTCCAGGCAGAGCCAGCGGGCCAGCAGGACCTTCTGCTGGTTGCCGCCGGAGAGCTCACCGACCTTCTGTTCGGGACCGGCGGCCTTGATCCGCAGCCGCTTCATGAAGATGTCGACGACGCGGTCCTGCTTGCGCCGGGAGACCACTCCGGCGCGGGAGAGCCGGGGCATGGCGGCGAGCACGATGTTCTCGCGCACCGAGAGGCCTGGAATGATTCCCTCCGCCTTGCGGTCCTCGGGCAGCAGGCTGATGCCCGCCCGGATCGCGCCCGCGGAGGTCAGCCGGCGCAGCGTCCGACCGCCGACGGTGAGTTCGCCCCCGTCCAGGCTCAGCGCTCCGGCCAGGGCCTTCGCGGTCTCGCTGCGCCCGGAGCCGAGGAGGCCGCCGAGGCCGAGCACCTCCCCGCCGTGCAGTGAAAGGGAGACGTCCTGGAGCTGGTGGCGGCGGGTGAGGTTGTGGGCGGTGAGTACGGGAGTGCGCGCCGCGTCATGTCCCTCGGCGGCGAAGCCGGTCACGCCGTCGCGCCGGACCTCGGCCATGTCGCGGCCGAGCATCATCGAGACGAGTCGCATCCGGCTCAGCTCCGCGAGGTCGCCGGTGTGGATGTGGCGGCCGTCGCGCAGGACGGTGACGCGGTCGCAGATCCGGTAGAGCTCGTCCATGCGGTGGCTGACGTAGAGCACGGCGATGCCCTGCGCGCGCAGGCCGGCGATGACCCGGAACAGCGTCTCCACCTCGCGCGGTTCCAGGGAGGAGGTGGGTTCGTCCATGACGACCACCCGGGCGTTCACGGAGACGGCGCGGGCCAGCGCGACCATCTGCTGGGTGCCGATGCCCAGGGTGTGCAGCGGCCGGCGCGGGTCGACATGGACACCGAAGCCGTCGAGCAGTTCCGTGGTCTCGCGGTGCATCCGGCCGAAGTCGATGAGACCGAAGCGGTTCTTGGGCTCACGGCCGAGGAAGATATTGCGCGCCACGCTCATCAGCGGGACGAGGTTCACCTCCTGGTAGATGGTGGAGATGCCCGCCTGCTGCGCTTCGAACGGCCGGGCGAACCGTACCTGTTGACCGGTCATCCGTACCTCGCCCTCGTCGGGCCGGTACACGCCGGTGAGGACCTTGATGAGGGTGGACTTCCCGGCGCCGTTCTCGCCCACCAGGGCATGGGTCTCGCCCGCGCGCAGGGAGAAGGAGACGTTGTCGAGCGCGACGACGCCCGGGAACCGCTTGCTCACCGCGTGGGCTTCGAGCACGGTGCCGGCCGTCGGCGCGGTGGTCTCCTCCGGCGCCTGAGCCGCTGCTTCGGGTGGTGCCATGGGTCTTCTTGGCCTTCCGCTGTTCCAAGGGGGTGGGCCCGGGACCGCCGTGGCGGGTGGGGCGCCCCGGCGGCCGTGGGAGCGGAGCAGTCGGTGCTCCTCGCCGCGCGACGAAGGAGTCGGTGCCCTCCGCCGGGCGGCGAAGGGGTCAGAACGCGCCGCCGAGGGACGCCTTGGCGTTGGACTCGTCGTACGCGCGGTCCGCGATGATCACGTTCTCCGGGATCTCCTCGCCCGCGTAGAACTTCTGCGCGGTGGCGAAGGCGAGCGGCCCGAAGCGCGGGTTCGACTCGATGACCGCGTTGTACTCCCCGTCCACCAGCGCCTGCACGGCGTTGCGGGTGCCGTCGACCGAGACGATCTTGACGTCCTTGCCGGGCTTCTTCCCGGCCGCCTTGAGCGCGGTGACCGCGCCGAGACCCATCTCGTCGTTCTCCGCGTAGACGGCGGTGATGTCGGGCTTCGACTGGATGAGCTGTTCCATCACCTGCTGGCCCTTGTCCCGGGCGAACTCGCCGGTCTGCTGGGCCACGATTTCGAGGCCGGGTGCCTTGGCCTTCACCTGGTCGACGAAGCCCTTGGTGCGGTCCGTGGTGACGTTGTTGCCGGACGCGCCGAGCAGGATGGCGACCTTGCCGCTGCCGCCGGTCGCCTTGATCATCGCGTCGGCCGCACGCTTGCCCTGCTCCACGAAGTCGGAGCCGAGGAAGGCGACATAGTCCTTGCAGGCGGTGGAGTTGACCTTGCGGTCGATGGTGAGGACGGGCACCTTCTTCGCCGCGGCCGCCTTGAACGCCGGTTCCAGCCCGTCCGAGTTCAACGGCGCGACGATGAGGAACTGGGCGCCCTGGGACAGCATGTCCTGGATGTCGCTGATCTGCTTGGAGAGCTGCGACTGCGCGTTGGTGGTGAGCAGCTTCTTGACGCCGACCTTGGCCGCCTCGTCCTTGATGGACTGGGTCTCGGCGATCCGGAAGGGGTTGGCCTCCTTCTCCGACTGGGAGAAGCCGACCACCGCGTCCTTCAGGTCCAGCTTCGGCGCGCCGTACGTCTGAAGCGAGCAGCCGGAACCGGACGTGGCGTCGGGGGTCTTGGCCGCCTGGGCTCCCTGGCCGCTGTCACCGCCGGCGTTGTCGGTGGTCTCCGACTTGGAGCAGCCGGCGACGGCGAGCACGGCGGTGGCGGCGAGCGCACAGGCCACGGTGAGAGTACGGGATCGACGCTGGTTGATCATGCGCGGGACGCTCCTTGGCGGGATGACGGCACTCCGGTCGGGTGCGGTCGGGCAGGGGCAGGGCATCGACAGGGCGGGGGGCGACGCTGAACGGTGGCGCTGGGCGGTGGCGCTGAACGGTCATCAGCCGCGTCAGGACTTGATGACGCCGCGTCCTCACGCCCCGGCCACCAGCGGTGGCGAGGCGGTCGTGAAAGGGTCCGCGCCGCCTGTCGGCGGCTCGGTTTACAACGTTATATAGGCGCTGCGGCGCAGGCTGCAAGAGAGTTGTCGATGCGTTTCCAAAATGTGTCGGCCGCGCGCACCGGGCAAGGGGACGGCGACCGGGCGGGCAAGCGGGCGCCGGGTTCCGCGAGGAACCTGGACACTCCTTCGAGGGCGTGCTGTCATACCGCCGACCCGCAATCTTCCAACGTTGCAAGCGAGTTGCCCCCACAAGAGTTGCCCCACGAGTTGCCCCACACAAGCACGGCGAGCCGCACCACGAGCCGGACCATCACCCGCACGACCACCGCACGACCACCCGCACCGCTCCCCCACGCCGGTTCGGCCGCGGGGAGCGTCATCCGTGGAGGAGACGTATCGATGAAGCGTGTGCCCAGCCCCGGCCGCCGGCCGTGGTGGAGACGTCTGACGGCCGCGACCGGCATGCTGACGCTGGTGGCGACCGCTCTGGTGGGGGGCGCTACGACCCCCGCCCAGGCGGCGCCCTGGACGCCGAAGCCCGCTCCGATGACCACGCCCTGGACCGATCAGGTGCCCGTCGACCATCCGCTGCCCGAGTATCCGCGCCCTCAGCTCACCCGCCCCGACTGGACCAATCTCAACGGCATCTGGGACTTCGCGGTGACCGGCCGTGACGCCGGCCCGCCGTCGACGTACCCGGACCGGATCCGGGTTCCGTTCGTCGCCGAGTCCGCCCTCTCCGGTATCCAGCGCAGAATCACCGAGAACGACAAGCTCTGGTACAAGCGCGACTTCACCGTCCCCGCGGAGTGGACGGGGCGCCGGGTCCAGCTCAACTTCGGCGCCTCCGACTGGCAGACCACCGTCTGGGTCAACGGCACCCAGGTGGGGGCGCACAAGGGTGGCTACGACGCGTTCTCGTACGACATCACACCCCAGCTGAACGGCGCTACGAACACCGTCGTGGTCTCCGTCCACGATCCGACCCAGACCGGCGGCCAGGCGGTCGGCAAGCAGCGGATCAATGACGTGAAGCCGCATCCGGGCGGAGGCATCTTCTACACGGCGGCGTCCGGCATCTGGCAGACCGTTTGGCTGGAACCGGTCGCCGCGGCCCACATCACCCGGCTCGACATGACGCCGAACCTGAGCGACAGCACGCTCCGGGTGACGGCACGGGTCGCGGGGGCGAACGGCCGTAGTGTCCGCGTGACGGTCTCCAGCGGCGGAAACGTGGTCGGTACGGCGACCGGCGCCGCGGGCGCGGAGCTCTCCGTATCGCTCGCGAATCCCCGGCTCTGGAGCCCGGAGGACCCGTTCCTCTACGATGTGCGGGCCGAACTGCTCGACGGCGCCACGACCGTCGACTCGGTCGGCGGCTACGCGGGGATGCGGTCGATCGCCACGGCGAAGGTCGGCACTATCCTGCGCCCCGTGCTGAACGGGAAGTTCGTCTTCCAGACCGGCACCCTGGACCAGGGCTACTGGCCGGACGGCATCTACACCGCACCGACCGACTCCGCGCTGCGGTCGGATCTTCAGGCGCACAAGGACCTGGGCTTCAACATGGTGCGCAAACACATCAAGGTCGAGTCCCAGCGCTGGTTCTACTGGGCGGACCGGCTCGGGCTCCTGGTCTGGCAGGACATGCCGGCGATGGACACGGGGAAGAGCCCCGACACGGCGGCCCGCGCGCAGTGGGAGGCCGAGTACCGCGCGATCATCGACCAGCACCGCAGCTCTCCGTCCCTGGTCATGTGGGTCAACCAGAACGAGGGCTGGGGACAGTACGACCAGGCCAGGATCGCCGACGAGGTGTCGGCGTACGACCCTTCCCGGCTGGTCAACAACATGAGCGGGGTCAATTGCTGCGGCTCGGTCGACGGGGGCAACGGGGATGTGATCGACAACCACATCTACGTCGGGCCGGGAAACACCGCCCCGACCGCCACCCGGGCCGCCGTTCTCGGTGAGTTCGGCGGGCTCGGGTACAAGGTGCCCGGCCACGAGTGGTATCCGGGCGGCGGCTTCAGCTATGAGGATCAGCCGAGCCTGTCCGCGCTCAACAACCGCTTCGTCGGTCTGCTCGACAGCATCCGCGTCGGTCAGCTGCCCGCGGGGCTCTCCGCCTCGGTCTATACGGAGATCACGGACGTGGAGAACGAGGTGAACGGCCTGCTCACCTATGACCGCCAGGTGGTCAAGGTCGACACCGCGCGGGTCAAGGCGGCGAACGAGGCGCTGATCCAGGCCTCGCGGACACCCGCCCCACCTGTCGTCCTGCCCACCGGGCGGTACACCTCGCTGCGGGTCACCACCCCGGGCCACACCAACAAGTACCTGCGCCACTACGAGCAGCTCGCGTACACCGCGGTCGTCGACGGCGCCAGCGGAGGACTCCTCAAGAACGACGCGACCTGGAAGGTCGTCACCGGTCTCGCCAACAGCGACTGCTATTCGTTCGAGTCCCGCAACTACCCCGGCGAGTATCTGCGGCACCGGGACTTCCGTATCCGGCGGGACGCCGATGACGGCTCGGCCCTCTTCAAGGCCGACGCCACCTTCTGTACGGTCGCGGGCGCGGGCGGCGTGCGCCTGTCCAGCGCCAACCTCCCCGGCAGCTATATCCGTCACATCAACTCCGAAGTGTGGCTGGCCACTCCCGGCGGCCCTCACGCGTGGGACAACCCGGCCACGTTCACGGAGGACACCACCTGGGCGGTGGAGGCCCCCTGGGCGCCCTGATCCGAGCGTCCGGGGGCTGTTGGGCCTTGTCTGTTGGATCTCGCCGGCCCACGGAGGCGGCCCGGCGGCGACAGTTCCGTCGCCGCCGGGCCGGTCGGGTGTTACGGCTGTTCGCCGTCGTGGAGCGCGCTCACCTCCGCCGCGGTGAGCGCCTTGTCGTACACCCTCACCTGGTCGACCGAGCCGTTCCAGAAGTCGACGTTCCCGCCGTTCCACTGGGCACGGCCGACGGAGAGCGGCCCGGTGCTGACATCGGCGGGGCCGGCCGGGGCCGTCGCCGCGAGCGTGCCGTCGACGTACAGCTTGAGTTCGTCACCGTCACGTACACCGACGAGGTGGTACCACTTCCCCGTCTCGGGCTTCATCTCCAGACGGGCGCGGTGACCGCCCGGGGCGCTGAAGGCGAACGCGCCCTGGCCGTACTGGAGATAGAAGGGATTCTCCGTCCGTCGGCCGTCCTGGCTGACCACCGTGGCGTAGTTGCCGGGAAGCGAGTCGAGCGTGGCCCACGCGGACACCGAGTAGTTCCCGGTGGTGTCGACGACGGGGCCGCGGGTCTCGGCGTACTGCCCCTGGCCGTTGAACCTGAGCCCGGAACCCCGTACGCCAGGCGCCCAGGTGGTGCCCTCGCCGAGGGTCAGGGTCGCCTTGTTGGGGCCGCTGTCACGGGCCGTCGTGCCCTTGTTCTCGTCCAGCGACCAAGCGGCGCCGCCCTTCAGCCGGTCGCGGTCACCCGCCGCCGCGCCGGCCGCGATGACCTGCTGATTGATCTGCCGCACCTTCCTCGGGTCGACCTTGATCTCACGACGGTCGTAGGTCCACAGCCCGTTGAGCTCGTTCTCCAGATCGCTGACCTGGGTGTAGACGGAGCCGGACAGTTCGGCGCCGGCCGCGGCGAGATAGTACGTCCGGGTGTTCTCCACATACTTCGCCGTCAGCGCGGCCTTGTCCGGGACCCCGCTGTAGATCGCCGCGGGAGCATCCGGCCACATGTGTCCGGCGGTACGGAGTGTGAAACCACCGTGCTCACCGTCCATCGCGGCGCGGTGGTCGGGGAACGGCGCGTCATTGTTCAGGTAGTCGTGGTGGTCGATGATGTCGCCCTTGCCCGAGTCGCCCTTGGACGAGCAGCAGTTGACCCCGCTGTGCGCGTTGACGACTCGCGAGGGGTCGTCGGCCTGGACGGCCTCGGTGATCTTCCCGGTCTCCACCCGGTCCCACTCGCCCCAGCCCTCGTTGAAGACGATCCAGCCGCCTACCGAGGGCGCGTTGTGGAGCTGCCTCATCATCTCCTTGCCCTGCGAGAGGAACGCCTGCTTGCCCTGATCGCCGCTGATGTCGCTGGAGACGAAGTCCTGCCACACCAGCAGACCGAGCCGGTCGGCGTGGTAGTACCAGCGCGGCGACTCCACCTTGATGTGTTTGCGTACCGCGTTGAAACCCAGGTCCTTCTGCGCCTTCAGGTCGAAGGTGAGCGCGGCGTCGCTGGGCTGGGTGTACAGCCCGTCGGGCCAGAAGCCCTGGTCCAGCATGGCGAGTGAGAAGAACGGCCGCCCGTTGAGTACGAGCTTCTGGTAGCCGCCGACCTTCTCGACACGGAGGGAGCGCATTCCGAAGTAGCTGTCGACGCGGTCGGTGGACCGGCCGTCCTTCAGGCTCACCTGGAGGTCATAGAGATACGGATCGTCCGGCGACCAGAGGCGCGGGTTCCTCACCGGCAGGGTCAGCGCGCGGTTGGCCGGGCCGGTGACCGTACCGACGACCGTGCCCTTCGTGTCGCGGGCGACGGCCTTGATCCGGGCGCCGGGCGAGGCGTCGGCGGAGTTGACGGTCAGCGCGAGGGTGCCCTTGTCGATGTCGGGGGTCGTGGTCAGGGAGTCCACCGCGGCGGGCGCGACCGGCTCCATCCAGACGGTCTGCCAGATACCGGAGGACGGGGTGTAGACGATCCCGCCCGGGTTGGTGGACTGCTTGCCCTTCGGCTGATTCGGTCCGGTGACATCGGTGACCGCGACGATGATCTCCTGGGGACCCTTGCCTGTGACCGCGTCCGTGATGTCGGCGGTGAACCCGGTGTATCCGCCGGTGTGTTCGGCGACCTTCTTGCCGTTGACCCAGACGGCTGCCTGGTAGTCGACGGCGTCGAAGTTGAGCCTCAGCCGCTTGCCGCCGTCGCGGCCCTTGCCGATGGACCAGTTCTCCGGCACGGTGACGAGCTTGCGGTAGAACATGTGGTCCTCGTGTCGCTCAAGACCCGAGAGCTGGGACTCCACCGGGAACGGCACGATGATCCATTCGCCGAGCCGCTTGCCGAAGGCCGGCTGCTCGCCCGCGGTGGCTCCGGCGAACTCCCAGGGGCCGTTGAGGTTCTTCCACTGATCGCGCACCTGCTGCGGCCGGGGGTACTCCGGCAGTGGGTGCTCACGGTCCAACTGGTCGCCCCAGGTGGTGGTCAGCCGGTGCGTGGACCGGTTCTTGGCGGTACGGCTGATCTCGGGAACGGTTTCCCCGCCCGCCCGCAGTTCTCCCGCACCGTCGTACACGACGCGGACCCGCTGTCCCTTCTGGACCGGCGCGGCCAGCGTGACGATCAGCGCCTTGGGGTTGTCGACGGCCCTGGCCACCGACTTCACCGGCATCGGTGAGGTGTCGGCCTCGATCTTCAGATGGTCCTTGACGCCGCCGGTGTTCTCGACCTTGTCGTCGAACGTCGCCTGGAGTCGCCTGCCGTCCTCGGCCACGCTCAGCGCGACCGGGTAGACCTCGAAGTCGGCGGGCGGTGTGAACGCCTCCTCCGGGACGATCTGCTTCTTCAGGTCCTGGCTCGCCCAGCGGAGGAACATGTTGGCGCCGCCGGTGTCCTGGAACATCTCCAGCCGGAACTCATGGGGTTCGCCCGCGGTCAGCGCGATCGGCTCGCTGTGCTGCTCGACATCCCAGTCGGGCTGCCAGTGGTCGATGACGACCTCGCCGTCGACGGAGAGCCTGAACCCGTTGTCGCCGATCGCGGAGAAGGTGTAGTCACCGGTCGCGGGGGCTTCGATCTGCCCCGTCCACCGGGCCGTCGTGTGCTCGGTGCGCCCGGTCGTGGACTCGAACGTCCCGGTGAGACCGGGGAAGTTGATCTCGGGGTCCAGTGCCACGCCACCGAGCTCGGCGAAGTCGCGAGCGCCCGGCGCGGACATGCGGAAGTACTCCCCCTTCAGGCCGTGCACCTCGGTGGCCGGGTCGTCGGGCGCGAAGGCGGTAACGGGCGCGGAGGCGTTCACGGTCGCGGCGGCGGCACCGGCGGCCGGAGCGGCGGCGGCCGCCGGGACCAGGGTGGCGCCCACGGGCAGCAGCAGCGCGGCGGCACACGCGAGTGCTCGAAGCAGCGTTCGGGGGCGAAGTCGTTGTCGTCTCAAGGCGTCGTCCTCGTCGAAGGGACAGAAGTGCCTCGCACCCGCGGGATGCGGCAGCACACAGTCGAACATTGAGCCACAGCCCCAAACACATAACAACAGTCGTGCACTCACATTTTCAACGATGGAAAAGCGGTCACCGGCCGGGCACCGAACGAGCCGCTCATCCCCGCGCTGCGCCACGAGATCGATGCCCTGGTGCGACATTGCGCGGCGGACAGCGTGGCCCCGATCTGGCACATGGTCGACGAATCGCCTGCCCTGCGGAAGTACGAGGAGTCGATGAGGCTGCGCCACGCCGAGTCGCTGGCGAGGCGGCCTGGGAGGTCGGTTGCCCTTCCCGACAGGCGTGAGGAACTGTTCCGCCGGTCAGGCCCCGTCCTTCGCGTCGCCGGGGAGCAGCCGTGTGTCGACGCCCGGCAGTCCTTTGGCCCACCAGTGGTCGTAGCGTCCGTAGGCCCTCGGATCACGGGGGGCGAGGAACGCGATGAGCGACCCGGCCTCCGCGGCCAATCCCTCCCAGACATGGTCTGGAAGGGGATGGAAGGCGGTGGCCTCGATTCCACCGTCGACGGCACGCCAGACACCGGCGACATGGCCGTCGACCAGCAGGGTGGGCAGCACATCACCGTTCATCCGCGTCACGTGCTTGCGGTAGGCGGGTGGGATGACACGGCTGCGGTCGGCGTAGGCCAGCAGCGTGCTGTCCCACATCGCCATCAGTCGGGGTGGAGCGGGGGTGTCCTCGGCCGGCCGTGGCGCGCCGGGGATGTCGTACATCACCGTGCCGCCCGGGCCCTCCAGTTGCTCGAACTCGTCGGCGAGCGCGTTCACCGCCGCTTTGACCCGGGCCCGCTGCACGAGCGCGAACTGCGCGATGTCCGCCACCGACGCCGGTCCGAAGCCCTCCAGGTAGCGGCGTATCAGGATCCGCAGGCTTGCGTCGGCGACGTCGGGATCCGCCAGCACCGGCCGCGTGCGCGCCGCGACGAGCGAGGGCCGGGTCTGGAACGACCAGGGCCCGCCGGTCGGCGCGTGCCACAGCGGCGCGTACTGCCGCAGCATCCGCTGGGCCGCCGACTCCATCGGTGCGCCCAGCCGCGCCTGGAGCCAGCCCCCCAGTTCGGCGGGGGTCCGCGCCTGGTCGGCGTATTCGAGGAGATCCGGGACCAGTACGGTGGCGTCTTCGGCGGTGAGCCCGGATGCCGTGAAGCGCGGGTCGCGGAGCCTGGAGCCGCGCAACGTCGGCTCCATGGCCTCACGGAAGGTCCGGTAGTCGTCGGCGTGGACCGCGTGCAACGTGAGTCGCATCAGCGTCGCCTTCACCGTCCGGTGTCCGGCGAGGGCCCCGTCGAGGTCGGCCGGATCGAACGCGCTGAGTCTGTTCCACAGCGCGATGTACGGCGAGGCAGGCTGCTGGGCCTGGAGGGCGACCACACGTCGCACCGCGTCCGCGACGTCGAGCGACTCACGGCTCAGCAGCAGTTGTCGGGCGAGGGTGGCCCTGTTGAGCGCCTGCGCGTTGATTGTCATGCCGGGGATTCTCTCGTGCCGTCGGCGGCACGGAACCGTCGGCCTCCGGGCGGCCGTTCCGCTCGCGCGCCCGGCCGTTCCGCTCGCGCGCGGCCGCCCGGACTCGGGCGCGTACCGATCGACCTGTACGCGGTCGTTCATCGCCGTGCACACCCCGGAACGCGATCCGCGCTCCGGGGCATACGGCCACCCTCGTCCACGGCCGGGCGCCGTGTGTCAGTCCACGAGCATGACGTTGAGCGGCACCGCTCCGGCCGTCGGCGCGAACGCACCGCCGAAGTTGCCCTCGACCTCCGCCTTCTCGGCAGCGTTCGGGTAGGGGTTCGTGCAGGAGATTCCCGCGGTGGAACCGGACATCAGGCTCGAACACGGCCCGGGCTTGCGGTCCGGCAGGCCCAGGATGTGACCCAGTTCGTGGGACGAGATACGGATCGTGTCGTAGCCCTGGTCCACGGCCTGCCGCCCGATGTAGACGGTTCCGTTGCCCAGTGAGGTGGTGATGGCGCGGGGCCAGCCGTTGTCCGCGAGGACCCGTATGTTGGCGCGCTGCCCGGCCGCCGACGGCCGCAGTTCGACGGCGTCGACCACCTCGTTCCAGATCGCCGCGCCCCGGTCGACCGCAGACCTGAACTCCGCGGAACCGCTGGCGTCGTAGGTGACCACGCGTGCGGCCGAGGCCGTGTCCGCGGCCGAGGCCCTGTCGGTGTCCGCGGCGGGGGCGGCGACGGCCTGGCCACCCACCAGGGAAAGAGTCAGGGCGAACGCGGCGACGAGCCCGCGGGTCAACTTGGGAACGTGCATGGTCGACCTCCTTGGGGGAGAGATGAGACGTCATGCGGATGGTCGTGCACATGACATGAGTACCTCTGCTCACTGCCCAGAGGGGATCGATACCAATCCGTCAATCCAGCAGCCTGATCCGCAGGCGGGGTTGGCGCGTGCCCCGGCCGTGGGCGGGAGCGCGCGTCACCCCGTGGTCTCGCCTTCGGCACGGGCCCGCGCCGCGAGCGCCCGGGACAATCGGTCGCCGACCACGGGCGCGATGGCCTGGGCGTAGGTCTCGGCGATATGGCTCTCGTCGCGGTAGACGAGTGTGTCGGCCACAACGATCGGACAGTCGCCGTCGGGCGCACAGAACCAGGGCTCGGGGTCGATGACCGTTACCCCGCTGGAGGCCGCCGCCGCACGACTGGCCTTTCCGTGGACCGGGTCCCGGACCTCCTTGGCCGTGTCGGTGGCACATGTGGTCAGCCGCAGAGGGTACGACGCGGCGCAGTCGACCGCGTCGGCCTCGGGCCAGGGTGTGTCGAGGACGTCGACCACCCGGGCACCGGTCGCCGTGAGGCGCTGGAAGGTCGTGCGGTACCCGGCCGTCCATTCGCGAAGGGGATCAAGCCTGGTGTCGGCCAGGGTGCCCGCGTCGGAGGACGAGGCGATCACAAGGAAGGGACGCAACTCGCCGATCCTGGCGAGGGCGTTGTTCCGCCAGGTGTCACAGGACCGGTAGGGCTTGTGCTCGTTGACAGTGGTCACCGTCGCGACCTTGCACGACGCCTTGGTCAGCGAGACCAGCCGCCAGTGCCTGGTCCGAGCCAGCCGGTCCAGCGCCGGGAACCACTGGGCGGCGTGGGAGTCACCGAAGAGCACCACGACCTTGCCGGAGTCCCGGTCGCCGAAGACGCATGGCCGAGCGCTCGTGCTGGTGTAGTTGGCATGGCAGCCATCACGGTAGAGCGTCGACCGCTCGCTCTTGACCTCGCTGATCCCCGGCGTGAGGTTGCTCGGCAGGCGCGCGGGGGCGGTTCCCAGCAGCTCCGTCAGCCGCCCTTCGGCGTCCGGCGCGGTCCGTAGGGCGTTCTGGAGTACGGGCGCGGCCACGCCGGAGTCGATCGCGGGCGGAAAGGCCCCCGCGACCAGGGCCAGCGACACGGCGCCCGCCGACAGGCCCGCGCCCATGCCCAGCGCCCTGCCCGGCCGACGGCGCAGAACGGGATGGAACCGCACCGGGTTCTCCACCAGACGGGACGTCGCCCACGCGGCCAGCAGGGCGACGGCCATCAGAGCGCACAGCAGCGGAAGTTCCGGGCTCCCGCGCAGCGCTGTCGGCGCGATGACGAGCAGTGGCCAGTGCCACAGGTACCAGCCGTAGGACAGCCCGCCCACCCAGACCGCGGGCCGCAGCGCGAGCAGTCGTCGCGCGCCGAACCGGGTCGGGGCGCAGCCGCCGGCCAGTATCAGGGCGGTTCCGAGCACCGGCACCAGCGCGTGGTACCCAGGGAAGGGAGTGTCCTCGTCGAAGGCGCACGCGGCGATCAGGACGCAGGCGAGCCCGATCCAGGTCGCCGGAGCCGCGATCCGGGCCGGGAGCTTTTCCAGCCGGGTGGCGGCGAGGGCGAGGAGGGAGCCGGTCCCGAGCTCCCACACCCGGGTGTGCGGACCGAAGTACGCCCAGGACGGCGAGGACGCGGTGGTGAACAGGCTCAGGGCGAACGAGGTCACCGTCAGGACGGCCGTCGGCAGCACCAGCGCGACGGCGTAGCGCCGTGCCGCCATCCAGCTGCCCAGCAGAAGGAGCGGCCACAGCAGATAGAACTGCTCCTCGACGGCGAGTGACCAGAAGTGCTGGAACGGCGAAGGCGGGCCGCTTTGGGAGAGGTAGTCGGTGCCGGTGAGGGCCAGCCGGATGTTGGCCGCGTAGAGGGAACTGCTGAGGGCGTCGCCCACGTAGTCGGCGAACCGGACCTTGGAGAGGTACAGCCACGATCCGGCGAGGGTGGCCAGCACGACCACGGTGGCGGCGGGCAGCAGACGCATCGCTCGGCGGGCGTAGAACTCCCTGAGGGACAGCCGGCCGGTCGAGGAGAGCTCGCGCAGCAGCATCGACGTGATCACGAATCCGGAGATCACGAAGAAGACGTCGACGCCGACGTAGCCACCGCTGAACCGGCTCACTCCGATGTGGGAGAGGATGACAAGAGCCACCGCCAGGGCGCGAAGTCCTTGGATGTCCGGCCGCAGGTGTGCGGAGCCGGCCTGTCCCGGCGTGACTCGGCGGGGCGGCTCTGTCGCGGGAGGCGGCGGCATCGTGGTCATGCCCGTTACTGACCGGTGCGCGCGAACCGTTCCGGTGAGACAGCTCACAGGACCGGCGCGGCCCGGTGTCGGGCCGGTGAATCCACTCGGTCGCCCCGCCCGAGGCGGTGATCTTCCCCGCGGCCGGGTTCGGTCCGTCGCCGACCGGCCCCGACGGCGCACCCACGCCCGACCTCTCGGGGCGCCCGCCATGACGTACGTCACAGTGCCGCCCGCGAACGGGGTTCCCGGCTCGGCGCCCGACACCGGCAACGGGGCACCGTCGTGGGCCGATCCGAGGGTGCGCCCGGGACGGGCACCACGGTGCGCGACCGCGGGGCAACTAAGGGCACCCTTCCCTATCGCGGGATCGCCTGGTAAAGATGGCGGGGTTCCGTCGACACATTGGAAGTTTCGCAATGAATCAGGACAATGACATCGGCCTCATACCCTTCACGATCGACCTGACCCGCGAGGAAGTCCGACGACGGGCGGAGGTCGTCGCCGCGCTCGGGCCCGACTGGGACCCGGTGGCCGCGCTCCGAGACGAGGACGAGGCGTACGCGCTCCTCTACTCGGGCCTCGACGCCGAGCAGCGGCGCACCTACGACCTGCTCGTGGCGGCCGGTGTCCTGCCGAGGGAGGAGCCCGGCGGTGCGGCTTCCCATTGATCCCCAGGCGGACATCGCCCGTCGCGCCTGGGTGGCCTGCCCCGCCTGCGACGACGCCCGGCACTGCGCGACCTGCGCCGACCGTCGCAACTGCGGGGAGCACTGGCGCTATCTGATCTCCACCAGGGGGCCGGTCGTCCACCTTCAGTGCCCGCGATGCACGCACATGTGGTCACTGAACACCCGTCCGGGCGTCACCTGCCGCGACGACAGCGCCCCCTGGGCCTGACCACAGGCAGGGACCAAGGCAGGAACCAAAGGCAAGGACCAAAGGCAGCCGCCCGATCATGGGCACGTCCCACCATGGGGCGGCCGCCTCCCGCGCCACCGGCCGCCGGCTGTCGGTGCCGGGCTCCCCCGTCAGTCATCGATACCGGAGCGCTCCGCGCCCGCGACGATCTGGCGCTGCAACACGAGGAAGACCACCAGGAGGGGCAGGATCGACACGGCGGCGGCGATGAAGAGCTCGTGGAGGTTGATGGTCTGGGCCGTGGTGAACGTGGCGAGTGCGACCTGAACGGTCCAGGCGTCGCGGTCCTGGCCGATCACCAGCGGCCACAGAAAAGAGTTCCATGAGCCGATGAAGACGATCGCGCCGACGGCGGCGAAGACCGGCCGTGTGTTGGGCACGACGATCCGCCAGAACGTACGCCAGTGGCCGAGCCCGTCCACCCTGGCGGCGTCCTCCAGCTCACGGGGGAAGCCGAGGAAGTACTGGCGGAAGACGAAGACCGCCAAGGCGCTGAAGAGGGTCGGGATGATCAGCCCCCGCAGGGTGGAGATCCAGCCGAGCGCGGAGACCAGGACGAAGCTCGGGACGAAGGTGACGGCGGACGGGATCATGAGAGTGACCAGGAACGCGTAGAAGACGTGGTTCGCGTAGGGGTATTCGATGCGGGCCAGGCCGTACCCGGCGAGCGAGGCGAGCACCAGCGTTCCGGCGGTGGTGAGAACGGCGATCACGGCAGAATTCCACAGCGCGCGCGACATGGGCACACTGCTGTCGTCGAACAGCTCCCGGAGATTGCCCCAGTTCAGACTGTCCGGGAAGAACGTCCACTCGGGCCCGGTGATGTCCGCCTCGGTGGCCAGCCCATTGCGGAGCAGCAGGTAGAACGGGATGAGGAAGAGCCCGGCGAGCGCGATGAGCGGGACGAGGCGCAGTCCGCGGGCGAGCCGCTGGAATGGCAGGGCCCGGCTCGTCGAGTACGCCGCCGGTCCGCTCGTGGGGTGTCGTCGCACGGGTCAGTCCTCCCGTCGTCCGAGGCCGAACCAGCGCGCCTGCATCACCGTCACGACCGCGATGATCAGTGCCAGGATCACGGCGCCCGCGCTGCCGAGCCCGAGGTTCTGCCCTTGGCCCAACGCGGCGTAGTACAGGTAGACCAGGGGCGGTCTGGCGTACGGCGGATAACCGCTCGCCGTGGACAGCAGGTTGTAGAACTCGTCGAAGGCCTGGAAGGCGTTGACCACCAGGAGCAGGACGACGGCGACGGAGGTCGCGCGCAGTTGCGGGAACGTGATGTGCCGGAAGACCTGCCAGCCGGGGCGGGCGCCGTCGACCGCGGCGGCCTCGTAGAGCGTGGGTGGGATGCGTTGCAGCCCGGCCAGCAGGATCACCATGTAGAAGCCGGACTGGAGCCACAGTCGCACGGTCACGATGACCAGCCAGTACCAGGGCGGTCTGGTGGTCGACAGCCAGGCGATGGCGGAGCCGTCGAACCAGCCGAGCACCGTGTTCGCCAGCCCGTACCGCACCCCGTTGAAGATCGAGAGTTTCCAGATGATCGCGGCGGCGACGTAGGAGCAGGCGGTCGGCAGGAAGAAGACGGACCGGAAGAACGCCTGGGCGAAGCGGAGCCGGTGCACCATCAGCGCGAGCGCCAGGGAGAGGGCGTACGTCGCCGGAACGATGAAGAGGGAGAAGACGGCGAAGGTGGTGAGGCTGGAGATGAAGGAGTGGTCGCCGAGGATCTCGGTGTAGTTGTCCACGCCCACGAACTCGGTCGGGGTCACCGTGTTGTGGGCGTCGAAGAAGCTCAGCCACACGCTCCATACCAGGGGTACGTAGGTGAAGAGAGCGAGCCCGGCGGCGAAGGGGCCGGCGAAGACCCAGAACCATACGCAGCGGTTCTGGGGTCCGCGCAGCCGCCGGCCAAGTGACATGCCGCTTTCTTGAGTTGTCCCGGTGACTATGACCGCACCCGCTTCAACTCGGCCCTCGTCGTGGCGATGACCGGTCTGAGCTGTGCGGCCGGGTCGGCGCCGTCGATGATGATCCGGCTCAGGGCGTCCTGGAAGGCGGTCAGGCTCCTGTCGGTCCACAGCAGTGGCCCCGCGTATCCGTAGTCGGTCGCGAACCGAACGGCGTCGGCCGCGGGGCCCTCGGCGAGTACGGCCGTCTTCTTCGCCAGCGAGAGCCGGGCGGGGATGTGGAAACCGTAGGACAGCGCGAAGTCCCGCTGATAGTCGGTGCGTTCGACCCACAGCCACTTCACGTAGGCCTTCGCCGCCTCGACATGGCCGCTGCGCGCGCTGACGGCCGCGCCATAGGCGCCGACCGGGACCGACGGCCTGCCCTGGGGGCCATCCTCGGGGAAGGGCAGGACGCCGAAGTCGTCGCCGAGCGCCCGCTGGATGCCCGGCAGGGCCCACAGTCCCGTCCACTGCATGGCGGTCAGCCCCTGGACGAACGCGGACGGGTCGGACCAGTCGGTGGGAGCGCCGAGCAGGAGGGAGCCGTCGGCGTGGAAGCGGTGCAGTTTGCCGAGGGTCCGGGCGGCCCGCGGGTCGTCGAAGCCGACTTCTCCGTCGGAGGTGACCGGTTCCAGGCCGGCGGCGCGCAGCGGGGTGGCGCCGAGGACACCGGCGCCGCCGTCGTTGCCGAGGAAGAGTCCCTTGACGTGCTTCGTCGTCAACGCCTTGGCGGCGTCGATCAGTTCGTCAAGGGTACGCGGCGGCCGGACACCCGCCTTGTCCAGCAGGCTCTTGCGGTAGTAGAGCGCCTGCGTGTCGATGACCTGCGGGATGCCGTACACCTTGCCCTGATATGTCTTGGGGGCGAGCACCGCGGGATGGAAGTCGTCCCGGACGCCCGTCAGCAGGCCGGTCAGATCGGCGACCTGTCCTCCCCGGATCTGGTCGAGGGTCGGCCAGCCCTCGAAGACGTCCGGCGCGCTCCGGGTCAGTAGCGCCGCGGCCGTCTGCTGGTCGTAGTTCCCGGGCCGCCACTGGACGTTGACCCGTGCCTTCCGGTACGCGGACGCGTAGCGCCGCACCGCCTGTTCGGTGCCGGCCTCGCCGTATTGGTGATACCAGTGATCGAGCGCCGGACCACCGCCCGCTCCCCCGTCCCGGCCCCCGTCCCGGCCGGTGTTGGAGCCGCAGGCGGCGGTCAGCGCGAGGGCACCGGAGACGGACAGCAACCGCCGACGGGTGACGCGGTTGGTGGACGATCTTGACTGGCGCATGGTTCATCAGTGTGTGGCGCCGAGGTGTGGAAGCAGTATCGCTCGCGCGTGAAACCACCCGGATGTGTCTGTGAGCGGCTTGGCCCGTCAGCGGTCGGCCGCCCTCGTTCGGCGGGCTCGGGAAGGAACAACCGAATGGATGACGGAGCAGAATGACGTAACAGGATGGATGACGGAACAACGAAACAGCACGGAACAGCCCTCAGGTCGCGGCGTTGGTGTAGCGGCGGGCCAGACCCGCGAAGGCGTCCTTGAGCTCGACGGGGCCGACGACCTCGATGTCGGCGTCGAACCTGCCGATGGTGGCGGCCAGTCCGACCCATGACCATGAGCCCAGCACGAGTCGGCAGCGGTCCTGGCCGAGTTCCTCGACGACGCCGTCAGCGGTGTAGGGAGACACGGCCGCGGCCGGCAGGGCGAGGATCACCTCGCCGCGGCAGGGCCAGTGGCCCGAGCCGTCGGAGCCCAGGAACCTGGCGGTCACGAAGGCCGCCACATCCCCTCCGGGCAGTTCACGCGGGGTGAAGCGGGGCCCCGTGGGGGTACGCGGGGTGATCCGGTCCACGCGGAAGGTGCGCCAGTCCTCGCGGTCGAGGTCCCACGCGACGAGATACCAGCGCCCGCCCCAGGTGACAAGGTGATGGGGCTGCACCCGGCGCGGCGCGGGTTCGGAGCGGTCGTCCTCGGCGGTTCCCGGTGCGGATGCGGGGGTGTAGGGGGTGTAGTCGATGCGAAGCACCTCGCGGGCGTGGACGGCGGCGCTGAGCGTCATCAGCACACCGCTGTCGACCCCCGAGGTGTGCCGGCTCGCGGGCCGCTCGACGGCGGTGACCCGGAGAGTGTCGACGCGATGGCGCAGCCGGGCCGGCATGACCTGTCGCACGGTGTTCAGCGCGCGTACCGCGGCTTCCTCGATGCCCGCACCGGCGGTGGTGGCGATCTGGAGGGCGACGGCGAGGGCGACGGCCTGTTCGTCGTCGAACAGCAACGGGGGCAGCTCCGAGCCCGCGTCGAGCCGGTAGCCACCGTCGGGCCCCTTGAACGCCACGATGGGATAGCCGAGTTCACGCAGACGGTCGACATCGCGGCGTACGGTGCGGGGGCTGATCTCCAGCCGCTCCGCCAACAGCGCACCGGGCCAGTCCCGGCGCGCCTGGAGCAGCGAGAGGAGGGCGAGCAGTCGCGCTGAGGTTTTCGGCATGACTCCATAGTGCCCCGAGAAGCGGACACACCCTGTCCGCTTCCCCTGGGACTGTTGTCTCGTGCGAGACACCGAGAACAGCACCGAGAACAGCACCGAGAACAACCGGAAGGACCTGATCATCATGACCCCCGCGACCACACCCGGCTCAAGCGTCGACGCCGAGCGGACCGACCTGCTCGCCGCCCTCACGACCGCGCGATCGGCCCTGATCAACACCGTGCGCGGGCTCAGCGACGAACAGGCCGGCGAGCACCCGACGGTCAGCGAGCTGTGCCTGGGCGGGCTGATCAAGCATGTGGCGTCCATGGAGGAAGGCTGGGCGCGCTTCGCGGTCGAGGGCCCGTCGGCGATGCGCTACGACCTGCCCGACGGTGTCACCTGGGGCGACATCGCCGCCGGCACCGCACGCGAGTTCCCGCGGTGGGCGATCGACCACCGGAACGACTTCCAGATGCTGCCCGGCGAGACGCTGGCCGGGGTCGTCGCGCGGTACGAGGAGGTCGCCGCCAGGACCGAGGAGATCGCCACCACCGTGCCCGACCTGTCGACGACACACCCGCTGCCCGAGGCGCCCTGGAACGAGCCGGGTGCGGTGCTCAGTGTGCGCGGGGTGCTGCTGCACCTCATCGCCGAGACCGCCCAGCACGCCGGGCACGCGGACATCCTGCGCGAGACGCTCGACGGCCAGAAGTCGACCTGACCGGCGAGGGATTGGGGCCAGGACCGGACAGCCGCCCGCCGGCCGTCCGGTCCTGGCCCCAAGGCGGGTACGAAACGGATACGGAACGTGTACGGATGCGAAGGGAACGGCGTCACCGTGAGAATGCGTGAACCGGGGCGGACCGGTATGCGGGTCGGCCCCCACCGCCTGGGCGGCATGACGGCCGGACAGGCCGGTACCACCGACCGGCGGCGCGCCGCGGGCGTGGTCCGATGACCGTTCTCGACACCCGGGCGCTCAACCGCGCGACGCTGGCCCGGCAGTTGCTGCTCGATCGCGCCGACGTACCGGTCCTCGACGCCGTCGCGCACCTCGGCGGTCTGCAAGCACAGGAACCTCAGGAACCGTTCGTCGGGCTCTGGTCACGGTTGCGCGCGTTCGACCCGTCGGTGCTGTCGGATCTGCTGACCGGGCGGCGTGTGGTGCGGACCCATCTCATGCGCCGCACCGTCCACCTCGTCACCGCCGACGACGCCCTGGCCTGGCGGGCCCGCCACGACACCATGCTGCGTCAACGGGTACGGGGAACCTACCGTCGCGAGTTCGACGGGACAGACCTCGGCGAGTTGTCCGCGGCGGGCCTGGCGGTCATGGCCGACGGCGAGCCCCGCTCGATGAGCGAGCTCGCGCGAGCGCTCGCCGACCGCTGGCCGACGCCGGGGACGCGACCACTGGGCGAGATGCTGATCGCCGCCCTCGTCCCGGTGGCGCAGATGCCGCCGCGCGGGCTCTGGCGGACCAAGGGAGGAGTGCGCAATGTGCTGCTCGCGTCCTGGCTGGGCCGCGAGATCGACCCTCCGTCCCCGGACGGCTCCGATCCTGTGGGCCAGGCGCTGGTACGGCGCTACCTGGCCGCGTTCGGCCCGGCGGCCTCGGCCGACCTCCGCGCCTGGTGCGGCCTCACCGGACTGCCGGCCGCGGTCGCCGCGATACGCGAGGAGCTGGTGACCTTCCGTGACGAGCGCGGCCGGGAACTGCTCGACCTCCCCGACGCACCGCGCCCCGACCCCGGCACACCGGCCCCGGTGCGGTTCCTGCCGGCGTTCGACAACGCGATCCTCGGCTACCACGACCGCGGCCGGATCATCGACGACACTCACCGCGGCCTGTCGGTCACCGGCGCCCGCGTTGTCCTGGTCGACGGCCGGGTGGCCGCGACCTGGACCGTCGCGGCCGGCACGGTGGTGGTCACCCCGCTGCGCCCCCTCCGTCGGGCCGATCGCACCGCCGTGGCCGAACAGGCGCGGGAGCTGGCATCGTTCCTCTCCGACAACGACAGCGACCGCGTGGAGATCGCCGATGCTCCCCGCTGATGGGGGCTGTCTCTGTTGTGGGGGCCGTCTCTGTCTCTGGTCAGAGGGCGTGATCGTCCTGAGGCCCGATGCCCACGAATCGCGGGTGCCCATAGCGTGGGGGCCATCATGGAACGAACTGACAACCGGCTTCTCCCGGTCCTGCTGCTCAGCGCCCAGGCCGTCGTGTGGCCGGGGTACACGCTGGCGCGTGGTGCGACCCCGACGGCCGCACACCTCCTCGCGGCCGTCCTGGTCGGCGGTCTGGTGGCCGTCGCGCTCACGGTCCGCCGTACCCGCCCGGTGCCCGCCCTCATTCTGGTCGCCGCCGCCTGCGCGGTCGGCTCGGGGCCACTGCCCGTGGGCGCGGTGGCCGTGCTCGGTACCGCTGGTGTGGCGCTGGCCCTGTTCACGGTGGCCACTGAACGGGACACCTTCACGGCGCTGCTGTGCGTGGCGACGCTCGCGCTCTGGCAGCTCGTGCACGGCATCAGCCTGCACGATCTCGGCGGCGGCCAGGGTCTCGACCTGGTCCTCACCACGCTGCTCTACGCGACCGCCACCGGTACGGGGCTGTTCCTGCGCCGGGTACGGGCGGCTCGGCAAGCCGCCGAACGGCGTCTGCGCCGGGCGGAGGACGAGCGGCACCGGCTTCCGGCGGCGGAACGACGCCGGATGGAAAGGGAGTTGCACGACGTCAGCGCGCACCATCTGACGGCGGTGGTCGTGACGGTCGAGGCGGCGCTCGGGCTGCGCGACCGCCGGCCCGAGCTGGCCGACCAGGCGGTACGGTTCGCCGCCGAGACCGGCCGCGAGGTGACCCGGGCACTGAGCGCGGTGAGGGCCCCCACACCCACACCGGAGGACCTCCCGGCGCCGGAGGAGCGACTGCGCGAACTGGTGGCCGGATTCCGTGCTCTCGGCCAGCCGGTGACCTATGAGGCCGAGGCCCTTCCGGACGGCTCCGTCGGCGACGCCGCGTACGGCATTGTCCGCGAGGCGCTGACCAATGTGGTTCGCCATGCCTCCGGCGCGCCCACCACCGTGCGCTGCTCCTACGGCGACACCCACACGGACATCGTGGTGCGCAACGCTCCGCCGGACGCGTCCGGCACCGGTACACCGCGCGGCAAGGGGCTCGGGGGCGGGAACGGCCAGAACTTCCTGCGCGGCCGGGCTCGGGAGGCGGGCGGCACGCTCACCAGCGGGCCGACACCGGACGGAGGGTGGGAGGTGCACGCGGTCCTGCCGGGGCGGAACAGGGCAGCGCCGGCCGCGTCCGTTCCACGCGTCCACCGCTTCGCTCAGCTCATCGCCGCCGCGGGGCTGTGCCTCCAGCCGCTGCTGCCGCTCCTGGTCGTCAGGGAGAGTACGACGCCTGCCGGACCGGGGGTCTCTGCCGGTGCGCTCTTCGCGCTGCTCGCCACGGCGCAGGTGCTCACACTGCTGTGGTCGCGGCGGGTTCCGCGGACCGCGCTGGGTGTGCTGCTGGTCCTCGCCGGACTCTGGCCGGTGGCAATGTCCGTGAGCGGGTACACGGGGCCGGTGCTTGTGCCGCCGGGGCTGAGCGCGCTCGCCACCTGCGTGGCGCTCGCCATGATGGCGGCCGGTGCCTCCGGGTCCGGCCTCTCCCCCGCCCGGCGCACCGCTGCGCGGCCCGCCGCGCGCCGGCCCGGTCCGAACGGGACCGTGACGGTGCCTCGTCGGGCCGGTGGCGTGGCCGTGCCCCGTCGGGCCGTACCGGTGGTGGCCGCCGCCGTGCACGCGGTCGCGGTGATCGCCGCCGTACTGGCCCGTGGTCTCACCTCTCCCGTCTGGGCGGTGGTCGGGGCCGCGATCGCCATGGCCGGGTCGGCGGCCGCCCTCGCCTGGTCCATCGGCGCCTGGTACGGGAAGCGCCGGCGAGCCGCCCGCGACACGGACCAGGACCGTCTCGCGGCATGGACGGAGGAAGCGGTCAGGGACGCCTGGGCCGAACGCCGCCGCATCACCATCGGGCTGGAGACCACCGTGCTGGCACGCACGGCCGAAGTGGTCGAGGAGGCGGAGGCGGGCCGGCTCGCGCGGACGGCGGAACGGGCCCGCGACGCCTTGACCGCCATGCGGTCCTTGCTCGAAACGGTCCGTGCCGGGGAGCGGCACGCCGAACTCCGGCCGCAGCCCACGCTCCAGGCACTCGACCTGCTCGTCGGCCAGTGCCGGGCCACCGGGCGAAAGGTGGAGGTGCGACTCACCGACCGCGTGCCGCAGCGGCTGCCCCCGGAGGTGGACATCGCCGCCTACCGGGCCGCCGAGGTTGTTCTCCAGGCGGGCGGTGACGAACCCGCGGAGCTCGTCCTCGACGCCGCGGACCATCAACTGACCCTTACCGTGACCGGCATGTCCCACGCCGGCCGCCTCTCGGCACAGCGACACCTGGTGACGCGGGCCGCCGCCCTCGGCGGCACCCTCACCACCGAACGACCGGACACGGTCCAGTTGTGTCTGCCCCTGAGCACCGTCCCGAGTGACGGGGCCACACTCCCGAAGGAAGCCCCATGACCCTCACCGTGTTGGTGGTCGACGACCAGATCGTCGTCCGGGCGGGCTTCGCGGCCGTCATCGACGCCGAGCCGGACATGACCGTCGTCGGTGAGGCGGGCGACGGCGCCGCCGCGGTGAGCCTCGCCGAACAGCTCGCGCCGGACGTGATCGTCATGGACGTACGGATGCCCGGGCTCGACGGCATCACCGCCACCCGGATCATCACCGGGCGCGACAATCCGCCACGCGTCCTCGTGCTGACCACGTTCGACCTCGACGCGTACGTCTTCGAAACGCTGCGCGCCGGTGCGTCCGGCTTCCTCCTCAAGGACGTGCAGGCGGCCGAACTGCTGCACGGCATCCGGGTCGTGGCCGGTGGGGAGAGCGTTCTCGCCCCGTCCGCCACCCGTCGGCTCATCGGCCACTACGCCGCCGACCGGCACGCGGGGCCGATGGACGGCAAGGGCGCGGCGACCCTGGACGGGCTGACCGCACGAGAGCGCTTCGTCCTCACCCTGGTCGCCTCCGGACTGAACAACGCGGAGATCGCGGCCGAACTCGACATCACCGTCGGGACCGTCAAGTCCCATATGAGCGCGTTGCTGCGCAAACTCGGGGTACGCGACCGGGTACAGGCGACCATCCTCGCGTACGACCTGGGGCTCGCCCGGGTGACCCCACCCGGCACACACCCGTGACGCCCACCGGACGTCCGCGCCCCCCACCGTCGACAGCGCATTGAAGCCATGAGCACCGCACACGAGGAGAACACCGCATCGCGATCGGTCTCGGTGCCCTGGTGAACGCCGTGGTCATCGGCTGGTGCGCCCGCGCGCTGCGGCGGTGAGAGCCCGTCGCGATCAGACCGCCGGGGCCGGGTAGGTCGGGTACTCCACCCCGGATACGTGCTGGACGACCCGGATGACCTGGCAGGAGTAGCCGAACTCGTTGTCGTACCAGAGGTAGAGGATCGCGTTGTCGCCCTCGACCTTGGTGGCACCGGCGTCGACGATCGAGGCGTGGCGCGAGCCGATGAAGTCGCTGGAGACGGCGTCGGGGGCGCTGATGAAGTCGATCTGACGCTTGAGCGGAGAGCTCAGCGACACGTTGCGCAGATAGTCGAGGACGTCCTCGCGGTTGGTCTCGCGCGCGAGTCGCAGGCTGAGGATCGCGATGGAGACGTCCGGCACCGGGACGCGTATGGAGCTGCCGGTGATCCTCGCGTCGAGGTCCGGCAGCGCCTTGGCGACCGCGGAGGCGGCGCCCGTCTCGGTGATGACCATGTTGAGCGGGGCCGACCGGCCGCGGCGGTCGGACTGATGGTAATTGTCCAGCAGGTTCTGGTCATTGGTGAACGAGTGGACGGTCTCCACGTGACCGCGCAGCACGCCGTATTCGTCCGCCATCGCCTTCAGCGGCGGGACGATCGCGTTGGTGGTGCAGGACGCGCAGGACAGGATCCGCTCGTCCGGTTCGATCGCGTCGTGGTTGACGCCATGGACGACGTTGGGGACGTCGCCCTTGCCGGGCGCGGTCAGAACGACCTTGTCGATGCCCGGGCGGAGGTGCTTCGACAGACCCTCGCGGTCACGCCACCTGCCGGTGTTGTCGATGAGGATGGCGTCCTTGATGCCGTACGCCGTGTAGTCCACCGACGTGGGGTCGTCGGAGTAGATCACCCGGATCTCGTTGCCATTGGCGATGATCTTGCTGTTCGCCTCGTCGACGGTGATCGTGCCCTGGAACTGGCCGTGGACGGAGTCACGGCGCAGCAGCGAGGCGCGCTTGACGAGGTCCTGGCCGGCTCCCTTGCGCACGACGATGGCGCGCAGCCGCAGGCCGTTGCCGGAGCCGGTCTTCTCGATGAGCAGCCGGGCGAGAAGGCGGCCGATGCGGCCGAAGCCGTAGAGGACGACATCGCGCGGCGCGCGGCACTCGATCTTGTTGTCACCCGTCGCGCCCTCGACGGCCTCGGCGGTGAACTCCTCCTCCGAGAGACCACGATCGTCGGCCTTGTACGTCGCGGCGAGCATGCCGATGTCGATCTGCGAGGGGCCGAGATCGAGTGTGGTGAGAGCGCGCAGGAACGGGAGTGTCTGCGTGACCGAAAGTTCCTCGCCGGCGATCTGCCGGGCGAATCGGTGGGTCTTGAGGATGCTGACCACCGACTTGTTCACCAGGGAACGGCTGTGGAGAAGGACCGTGATGTCCCGCTCCCGGTGCAGCTTCCCGATGATCGGGATCATCGCCTCCGCGATCTCCTCGCGGTGCTTCCAGTTGGTGAACGATTCCTCAGCGACAGTCACAGATCTTATCTTTCGAGCTAGGCGGCGCTCATATGGTAACCCGTCGATATTTTGCTCATTGATCGGTGCCGATACTGAAGCCGTCCACCTCGGACACGTCCGTCGCGGGCCCGTCCGTCGCGGGCCCGTCCGCTCCGGACGCGCCCGCCCGTAGTCCGTCCATCACGAGGTCCAGGAGTCGCGTCGCGCGCGGCTGCCAGTCACTGTGCGGGTCGAGCTGCCAGAGCCCGGCGATGGCGAGCACGAAGTCGTCGGGGGTCAGCCCCCGGCGGATCGTGCCGGCCTCCTCGTTCGCGTGCAGCAGCAGCGTGATCGCCCGGGTCACCGGGCCGTGCCCCAGCTGGGCCAGGCCGCCGTGGTCACTGGTGGCCTTGCGCAACGCGGCGGCCAGGCCCGCCTTGGCCATCGCGTACTGGGCCAGGCGGTCCATCCACTCCCTCAGGGCCCGGTCGGGCGCGCGGGTCCGCAGGAGCTGGGCGGCGGTGTCGGCGACCTGCTGCATCTCGTAGCGGTAGACCTCCAGGACAAGTGCCTCGCGGTTGGGGAAGTTGCGGTAGAACGTCCCCTGCCCGACGCCCGCCTTCTTCGCGATCGCGCTCAGTGGGGCGTCCGCGGCTCGCGTCAGCTCGACCAGCGCGACTTCCAGAATGCGCCGGCGATTGCGTTGCGCGTCCGAGCGCAGTCCCGCCTCTTCCCGCGCGCGTCCCTCTTCCGGCCGCACTTGCGCTCCTTCCGGAATTCAGCCAGGTCTTCCGGGGTCCCGGAACAACGATCAAGCCGACCTTGCTAACCGGACAGCTGTCCGTTAGGTTCGATGAGTAACGGACATCTGTCCGCTTAGGTTCACCATAGCGGCACATGCGGCCAGTGCGGCCGACCCGTGCCCCCTCACTCCCGGACCTTCCACCGGGATCGCCTCGTTCGACGACGCACCTCAGCAATGCGAAAGAAGGCTGATCATGGCCCCATCGACGTCCAGCGTCATCACTCTGCACATCAATGGCGAAAAGTACACGCTGCCCGTCGACCATCGCACCACCCTGCTCGACGCCCTGCGTGAGCACCTTGATCTGACCGGTACCAAGAAGGGATGCGATCAGGGCCAATGCGGTGCCTGTACGGTGCTGCTCGACGGACGCCGGGCGGTCTCCTGCCTCCAACTCGCGGTCGCGGCCGAGGGACGCGCGATCACCACCATCGAGGGCGTGGCCGACGGTGAGCGGCTGCACCCGGTGCAGCAGGCGTTTCTCGACCTCGACGGCTATCAGTGCGGATACTGCACACCGGGGCAGATCTGTTCGGCGCTCGCGGTGATCGAGGAGCACGCGGCGGGCTGGCCGAGCGCCGTGACCGACGACATCCGGCCCGAAGCGGGAGTGCCCGCGCTCACCGCCGAGGAGATACGCGAGCGGATGAGCGGCAATCTGTGCCGCTGCGGCGCCTACGTGTCGATCGTGCGGGCGGTCGCGCGGGCGGCGGAGGAGGCCGCCGAGGCCGACGCGGCAGCGGGCGAGTCCGAGGTCAAGAAGGTGGCGGCATGAGGGAGTTCGGTTACGAACGTGCCGTCGACGTCTCCGGCGCGGTCGCCCTGCTCGGCGCCGCCCCCGAGGCCCGCCTCCTCGGCGGCGGCACCAACCTCATCGACCTGATGAAGTCCGGTGTGGAAAGGCCCGCGCTGCTCATCGACGTACGCGAACTCCCCCTTGACGGAATCGAGTCCACACAGGACGGCGGAGTGCGCATCGGCGCGACCGCCACCAACAGCGATCTCGCGGCCCACCCCGACATACGGCGTCACTACCCGGCATTGGCACAGGCTGTCCTGGCCGGTGCCTCGGGACAGCTGCGCAACATGGCCACGGTCGGCGGGAATCTGCTCCAGCGGACCCGCTGCGGCTACTTCACCGACCTCGGCAAACCATGCAACAAGCGTGCTCCGGGCAGCGGTTGCCCCGCCCTCGCGGGCGAGCACCACAATCACGCGATCCTCGGCGCCTCCGAGCACTGCGTCGCCACCCATCCCTCGGACATGGCGGTCGCGCTCGCCGCCTTCGACGCCGTCATCTCGTACGAAACGGCGGACGGACCAGGCGAGTTGCCGATCGCCGAGTTCTATTCGCCCGTGGGCGACACCCCGCACATCGAGACCGCCCTCCCGGCCGGCGCACTGATCACCGGCGTCACACTGCCGGCTGCCCCGGTCGCCGCCAACTCGCGCTACCGGAAGGTGCGCGAGCGCGCCTCGTACGCGTTCGCGATCGGCTCGATCGCCGCCGCCCTCGATGTCCAGGACGGTGTCGTACGGGAAGTACGCCTGGCGTTCGGGGCGGTCGCGTCCCGGCCGTGGCGGGCCCGTACGGCCGAGCGGGCGCTGATCGGCGGCCCGGCGAATGCGGAGGCGTTCGCCGCCGCCGCGGATGCCGAGCTGGAGGCCGCCGAGGCGCTTCCCGAGAACGGATACAAGGTGACGTTGACGCGCAACCTCGTGGTGGCCGTGCTGACCGAACTCTCCGCGGAGGCGACCCGATGACCACACCGACCACACCGACCACACGGAACACGACGGCCGGTATCTCCGCCGTGACGGGAGCCGTGGGCTCCGCCCACACCCGGGTGGAGGGCCATGACAAGGTCACCGGGGCGGCCCGCTACTCCGGAGAGATCCCCTTCGCCGAACTCGCCCATGGCTGGCTGGTGTTGTCGACCGTGGCCCGTGGCCGTATCCGTTCCGTCGAGGACTCCCCCGTGCTGGCCATGCCCGGCGTCCTCACCGTGCTGCACCACGGGAACGCGCCGCGCGTCGACATCGACTACATGGGCATGCTGGGGCGGCCGAACCCGGTCCTCGCGCTCTTCCAGCACGACCGTGTCCCCTTCGTGGGATGGCCGGTGGCGCTGGTCGTGGCCGAGACCTCCGAGCAGGCCAGGGAGGCTGCCGAGGCACTGGTGGTGCGCTACGACGAGGAGCCGCACGACGTGGCGTTCCTCGCCGGACGTTCCGGTGTGTATACGCCGGACAGCAACCCGATGGTCCAGGCCGAGACGGAGAAGGGGGACATAGAGGCCCAACTCGGCGCGTCCGCCGTCGTCGTGGACGAGGAGTACACCACCCCCGAGGAGCACCACAACCCGATGGAGCCGCACGCGGCGACGGCTCGCTGGGACGGCGGCCGGCTCGACGTCGTCGACTCCAACCAGGGCAGCACCTGGGTGGCGACCGAGCTGGCGCATCTCTTCTCCCTCGATCCGGCCTCCGTTCGGGTGCGGTCGGAACACGTCGGCGGCGGCTTCGGATCGAAGGGGCTCACCCCTCACCAAGTGGCCGCGGTGATGGCTACGACCCTCCTCCATCGCCCGGTCCGTGTCGTACTGACCCGCCGTCAGCTGTTCTCGCTTGTCGGCTTCCGCAGTCCCACGGCGCAGCGGATGAGGCTCGGCGCCGACACCGACGGCCGGCTGCGGGCATTCGACCACCAGGCACTGAGCCTTACGTCGACCGTGCACGAATTCGTCGAGTCGAGCGCCGTGCTGGGCCGCGTGATGTACGACGCCGACGCGCATCGCACGCTTCACCGGCTCGTACGGCTCGACGTGCCGACCCCGTCCTGGATGCGCGCACCGGGCGAGGCGCCGGGGTCCTTCGCCGTCGAATCCGCCCTGGACGAACTGGCCGAGAAGTGCGGCCTGGACCCGATCGCGCTGCGTGCGCGCAACGAGCCGGAGACGGGTCCCGTGTCCGGGCTGCCGTTCAGCAGCCGTAATCTGCTCGCCTGCTTCGAGGAGGGCGCCCGCAGATTCGGCTGGGCGGAGCGCGATCCGCGTCCCGGTCTGCGCCGTGAGGGGCGCTGGCTGCTCGGGACCGGAACCGCGGCGGCCACCTACCCCTCGGGAGCCCGCCCGTCCACGGCGGCCGTGACCGCGGAGACGGACGGCACCTTCACCGTACGGATCAACGCGACGGACATCGGCACCGGGGCGCGGACCGCGATCGTCCTGGTCGCCGCCGACGCGCTGGCGGTGGATCCGGACCGTGTCCGGGTGCGCCTCGGGGACAGCGATCTCGGCCCGGCGATGATCGCCGGCGGTTCGATGGGCACACGCTCCTGGGCCTGGGCGGTGACGATCGCGGCGGACGAACTGCGGGAGCGGCTGGCCCTGGGCGGCGGCATTCCGCCGCAGGGGATCACCGCCCGCTCGAACACGGCCGAGGCCATCGGCGCCCTCGCGAAGAAGGAACGGCACTCCTTCGGAGCGCAGTTCGCCGAGGTCGCGGTGGACGTCACCACCGGTGAGGTGCGCGTACGGCGGCTGCTGGGCATCTACGCCGCGGGCACCATCGTGAACCCGCTCACGGCGCGCGGCCAGCTCATCGGCGGAATGACCTGGGGGCTGTCCATGGCCCTCCACGAGGAGGCGATCAGGGACCAGGCCTCCGGCGGTCATGTCGGCGCCGACCTCGCCGGTTATCACTTCGCCGCACACGCCGACGTGCCGCTCATCGAGGCGGACTGGGTGGACGACCCCATCCCGGGCGACCCGATCGGGATCAAGGGCATCGGCGAGATCGGCGTCGTGGGCGTCGCCGCCGCCATCGCCAACGCGGTGTGGCACGCGACCGGCGTACGCCACCGGCACCTGCCGATCCGTCCGGACCGGGTCCTGCGTGCGGCGGAAGAGGCCCGGCGCCGGACGGCGGAGGGAGCCCGAAGTGCTTGACATGGCCGAGGAGTTGAACCGCTGGTTCGAGGAGGGCCGGGACTTCGCCGTCGCGACCGTCGTGTCCGTCGGGGGCAGCGCGCCGCGCGGTCCCGGCGCCGCCCTGGCGGTCGACGGTCAGGGGACCGCCATCGGTTCCGTCTCCGGCGGTTGCGTGGAAGGGGCGGTGTACGACCTGTGCGTCCAGGCGCTCCAGGACGGCCGCACCGTACGCGAACGGTTCGGATACAGCGACGAGGACGCCTTCGCCGTGGGACTCACCTGCGGCGGCGTCATCGAGGTGCTGGTCACGCCGGTACGCGCGGACGCACCGGTGTTCCGGGCCGCGGTGTCGGCCGCGCACCGAGGAGAGGCGGCGGCACTGGCCCGGGTGGCCAGGGGGCCGGGTGAACTCCTCGGCAGGGCGCTGCTCGTCCGTCCCGACGGGTCGTACGAGGGAAGCCTCGACGGACATCCGGAACTGGACCGGACGGCGGCGGAGGAGGCCCGCGCGATGCTGGACTCCGGCCGCACCGGCACCGTCGAGATCGCGGAGGACGGATCACGCTGCCCGGGCGGCGTGGCACTGTTCGTGGAGTCGCGAGTGCCGCCGCCCCGGTTGATCGTCTTCGGGGCCGTGGACTTCGCGACGGCGCTCGTCCGGGTGGGCAGGTTCCTCGGCTACCACGTGACCGTGTGCGACGCCCGGCCGGTCTTCGCCACCCGTGTCCGCTTCCCCGAGGCCGACGAACTCGTGGTCGACTGGCCGCACCGCTACCTCCGGCGCACCACGACCGACGAACGAACCGTCCTGTGCGTGCTCACCCATGACGCCAAGTTCGACGTTCCCCTGTTGGAGACGGCCCTGCGGCTGCCGGTCGCGTTCGTCGGCGCGATGGGCTCGCGCCGCACCCATGAGGACCGCAATCGGCGGCTGCGCGAAGTCGGCGTCAGCGAGAGCGAGTTGGCACGCCTTCGCTCACCGATCGGTCTCGACCTCGGCGCTCGTACCCCCGAGGAGACCGCGCTGTCCATCGCGGCCGAGATCGTCGCGGCGCGCCGGGGCGGGACAGGCGTTCCCCTGACCGGTTCGGGGACGCCCATTCACCATGACGTGGACGGACCGGAGGTGGGCGGGGTCCGCTCCCGAACCGCGGCCTGACCCGGACCCGGCGACGTCAGACGCGGGGCCAGGGCCTGCCGCCGAGGCGTTCGATGTCGGTGTTGAAGCGCTTCAAATAGGCGGCGAAGGCGGCGATGTCCTCCTCCGGCCAGTCGGCCATGACCCGGTCCAGGGAGCGGATGATGCCCTCTCTCTCCTCGTCGAGTACGCGCGCGCCCTCCGGCGTGATGCGGAACTTGCGGGCCATGCCGCCGTCGGGGTCCGGGATACGCTCCGCGAGTCCGGCGCGGACGGTCGCGGCCGTTTGCCGGTTCAGGGTGGAGGCGTCGAGCCCGAAGGCGTCGCTGAGTTCACCGATCGACATCGGCCCCTGCAAGCGGATGCGGCTCAGCAGGATGTAGGCGCTGCGGTCCAGCAAGGCGTCTTTGCGTCGTCCGCCCCTCTGGTTCAGAAACGTGTGGCGGCTGAGCAGCATCTGCTCGTACTCGACCTCGTGCGTGGCCCCGACCATGCGTCTGTCGCCTCCTGCCTCTCTCGCCCGTCATTGTCGCACCGCGCCCGGACGACCCGCACTCCTCACCCATATGAATCATGCACGTAAAGTGGATGTTGCAGTCAATATGTACGATGCACAAGTACTTTTCGGCCGCACATTCACTAGGAGTCCCCTGATGGACGCCCCACAGCACGCTTCCCGTTCGGGTGGCGTGGTCGCCACGCTTGCGCTCGCCGGCACCACGGCGGCGATCATGCAGACATTGGTCACGCCGCTCATCGCGGAGCTGCCGCGGATTCTGGGCACCACGCCGTCGAACGCCACCTGGGTGATCACGACCACCCTCCTCGTGGCGGCTGTCTGCGTCCCGGTCGTCGGCCGCCTGGGCGACCTGATCGGCAAGCGCCGCATGCTCCTCGTGTGCTCGGTGCCGCTGGTCGCGGGCTCGGTGGTGTGCGCGCTCTCGTCCTCCGTCGTGCCGATGATCATCGGCCGCGGGCTACAGGGCATGGGAATGGGCATGGTGCCCCTGGGGATCGCCCTGCTGCGCGATGTCGTTCCGGCGCAGAAGCTCAGCTCGTCCATCGCGCTGGTGAGCGCTTCCATGGGGATCGGCGGCGGTCTCGGTCTGCCGATCGCCGCGGCGGTCGCCCAGTACGCGAACTGGCGGGTGCTCTTCTGGGGATCCGCCGTACTGGCCACGGTGATCGCGGTGCTGATCTGGTTTCTGATCCCGAGCGTGCCCGCCGCCGCCAAGGGGCAGCGTTTCGACGCGCCCGGTGCGCTCGGCCTCGGGGCCGGTCTGGTCTGTCTGCTGCTCGCCATCTCCAAGGGAGCCGACTGGGGCTGGGGTTCGGGGACCACACTCGGTCTGTTCGCCGCCGCCGTCGTGCTCCTGACCGGCTGGGGCGCGTGGGAACTGCGTACGGCCGACCCGCTGGTCGACCTGCGCACCACGGCCCGTCCCCGGGTGCTGCTCACCAACGTCGCCTCGGTCTTCGTCGGTTTCGCGATGTACGCCGGCATGCTGGTGATGCCGCAGCTGCTCCAGTTCCCCGAGGCCACCGGCTACGGCCTGGGGCAGTCGATCCTCGCGTCCGGTCTGTGGATGGCACCCGGTGGCGTGATGATGATGATCGTCTCCCCTCTCGGCGGCAAGCTGACCAATGCCTACGGCCCGAAGGTCACCCTGCTCGGCGGAGCCCTGGTCATCGCCGCGGGCTACGGGCTGTCGCTCGCGCTGATGGGGTCCGCGTGGGGAATCATGCTGGCCATCATGGTGATCAACAGCGGCGTGGGACTCGCCTACGGCTCGATGCCGGCACTCATCATGAGCTCCGTCCCGCTCTCGGAGACCGCCGCCGCGAACAGCTTCAACACACTGATGCGCTCTCTGGGCACCTCCGTCGGCGCCGCCGTGATCGGTCTGGTGCTCTCCCAGATGACGACCAGCATCGCCGGCCGGAGCATCACATCCGAGGGCGGTTTCCGTACCGGCCTCCTGATCGGCTGTGGCATCGCCGTGGTCTCGGCCGCGATCGCGGCCGTCATTCCGGCCGTACGCAACGTCACGGCCGGCCCGGAGAAGGCCTCTTCGGCCCCCGTACCGGAGAAGTCCGCCGTCGAGGCGTAACCGGAACAAACACATCCGGTACCCGGGCGTGGACGCCGGGCGGTACCGGGCCGCCGACAGTCGCCATGGCCGGGGCCTCGCGCCGCGGCCCTGGCGCTGAACAGCTCACGCGCCCACGCGCCCACGCGCCCCGGAAGACCGGCGCGACCGGAGCGTACGCGAAGTAGGCGGGCCCGCCCCGGCGTTGAGCGAGGGCGGACGCGGACCGGAGCCCGCGTCCGCCACCCCCTTATGAGATGCGTCACATTTACTGTCTATTGACGGTAAGGAAACGTGACAGCAATATCTGTAAACGTTTCCAGTCGCCGGAAACGTTTACAGAGTCCGAATGCCGGGGGTCAGAACGATGCCGAGGACACAGAGCGGCGGTCAGCCGACGATCGTGTCGATCGCCGAACGCGCGGAGGTCTCCATCGCTTCGGTCTCCCGGGTGCTCAACGGCCTCGGGGCCCGTCGGGACACCGTCGAGAGGGTGGAGCGGGCCGCCGCCGAGCTGGGCTATGTGCCCAACGCGGTGGCGCGCTCCCTCAAGGACGGCAGGACACGGCAGTTGACGTTCGCGATGCCCGACATCGGCAACCCGGTGTACGTCGCGATGGTCCGCGCCATCCAGTCCGTCACCAAGGCGGCCGGCTACCGGCTGCTGCTGCACTCCACCGACGCCGTGGTGGAGGACGAACTCGCCGTGCTGCGCAGCCTGGGCGACCGCACCAGCGACGGTCTCATCATCTGCCCGATCCGGATCACGGACGAGCATGTCGAGGCGCTGCGCTCCGCGGCAGGACCGGTTGTCGTCATCGGTTCGCTCCCCGACGAAGTGCCCGTGGACAGCGTGCGCGCCGACTCCGTCGCCGGCGCCGCCCTGGCCGTGCGCCATCTGTACGAGACCGGCCGGCGCCGTATCGCCTTCGTCAACGGCCCTTCCGACACGGTGCCCGGCCGCAACCGGGACGAGGGGTTCCGCTCCGCCATGGCGGAGCGCGGCCTCGTCTACGACGACTCGCTCGTCGTACACACCGACTTCGGCATCGACTCGGGCGCCGAGGCCGCCGAGAAGCTGCTGGCCGACAGCGCCTGCCTGCCCGACGCCGTGTTCTGCGCCAATGACC
This sequence comes from Streptomyces sp. NPDC094034, assembly GCF_040303865.1. NCBI lineage: Bacteria > Bacillati > Actinomycetota > Actinomycetes > Kitasatosporales > Streptomycetaceae > Streptomyces > Streptomyces sp. NPDC094034. Next base: position 129,108 of record NZ_JBEOUD010000012.1, read on the forward strand.
AACTGGCGCTCGGCGTCGCCCGTGCCCTGCACTCCAGGGGCCTTCGCATCCCCGAGGACGTCGGCGTCGCGGGCATGGACGACAGCCTGCTCGCGCAGGCCGGCTGGCCCCCGCTGACCAGCGTCGACCTCGGCTCCACCGAGCGCGGCCGACACGCGGCCGAACTCCTTCTGGAACGCCTTCGCACCCCTGACGGCACGGCCCCCAGGGCCCCCCGCACCACCACCGCCCCTCCCCGCCTCGTCGTCCGCGCCTCCACCGCGCCGACGGGTGCCACCAGCTAGAGGACGAGGTCCCCATGAGTCTCACCGCCTCCCGGGCCAAGGCCGTCCCGGGCAGCCGCGGCACCCCACCGCCCCGCACCCCCGCCCAGCGCAGACAGGCCCTCGGCCTGGACCGGGACGCCTGGTTCCTGCTCCTTCCCGCGCTCATCCCGATCCTCGTGCTCAGCGTGGGCCCGCTCCTGTACGGCGTCTCGCTCGCGTTCACCGACGCGCAGGCGGGACGTACGGCGGCCACCCAGTTCATCGGACTGGACAACCTTCTCGACCTGCGCCACGACTCGCTGTTCTGGGAGTCCTTCCGCATCGGTCTCGTCTGGGCGGTGTCCGTGACCGCGCTGCAATTCGTGCTGGCCATGGGCCTCGCGCTGCTGCTCAACCAGAATCTGCGCTTCCGCTGGCTGGCCCGGACGCTGGCGCTCGTACCGTGGGCGATGCCCGAGGTCGTCGTCGGCATCATGTGGCGGCTCGTGTATCACTCCGACGCCGGTGTCCTGAACAAGACACTCACCCAGCTCGGCCTGCTCCACGAGAACGTGGACTGGCTCGCCGATCTCTCCTACGCGCTGCCCGCGGTCATCGCCGTCGGCGTGTGGGCGGGCATGCCGCAGACCACGGTCGTACTCCTGGCCGGTCTGCAGAACGTTCCGCACGAACTGCGTGAGGCCGCCCAGTTGGACGGCGCCGGCCTCTGGCGCCGCTTCACCACCGTCACCTGGCCCGCGCTCAAGCCGGTCATCCTCGCGATCACCTCCCTGAACTTCATCTGGAACTTCAATTCCTTCGGCCTGGTGTACGTCCTCACACAGGGCGGACCTGGCGGGCAGACGCGGCTCCCGATGCTCTTCGCGTACGAAGAGGCCTTCAAGTACGGGCAGTTCGGCTACGCGGCCGCCATGGGGCTGGTCATGGTCGCCGTGATCGCGGTCCTGCTCACCCTGTTCCTGCGCAAGAAGCTGAAGGAGGACGCGGCATGAGCGCGACGTCTGCCCCGCCCAAGGCGGTGCCCAAGGTCCTGCCCCAGGCTCCGCCCAAGGTCCGGGCCCTGCGCGCCGCGGGCCGCACCGGCCAGTACGTGGCACTGCTGGGCTTCCTGGTCTTCCTCGCCTTCCCCCTCCTCTGGCTGGTGTCCACGTCCTTCAAGTCACCCCAGGAGCTGGGCTCGATCAACCCGACGTGGCTGCCGGTCGATCCCGGTCTCGGCAACTACCGCGCCGCGTTCGAGGCGCAGCCGCTGCTCCACTCCGCGCTCAACAGCCTTCTCGTGGCGGTCAGCGCCTCGGTCATCTCGGTGTCGATCGCCGTCCCGGCCGCGTATGTGATGGTCCGCTACAAGACCCGGGTCAGCCAGGCGGGCACCGTCTGGATCCTGGTGAGCCAGATGTTCCCGTTCGTGCTGGTGATCATCCCGCTGTTCCTGGTCCTGAAGAATCTGCATCTGATCAACAGCCTCGGCGGCCTGATCATCGTGTACGTCGTCTGGAATCTGCCCTTCTCCCTGTGGATGCTCCAGGGCTACGTCAAGTCCGTGCCGCGCTCCCTTGAGGAGGCCGCGGCGATGGACGGCGCGGGCCGGGTGCGCACGCTCGTCAGCGTGGTCCTGCCGCTGCTCGCGCCCGGCCTGGTGGCGACGCTGATGTTCTCCTTCGTCACCGCCTGGAACGAGTTCTTCTTCGCCCTCGTGCTCCTCAAGTCTCCGGAGAACCAGACGATGTCCGTGATCCTCACCCATTTCATCGGCGCCGAGGGCGTGGCGGACCTGGGCCCGCTGGCCGCGGCCTCGGTCCTCGCGACCATCCCCAGCCTGCTCTTCTTCGCGCTGCTCCAGCGCCGGCTCGTGGGCGGCATGCTCAGCGGGGCGGTGAAGGGCTGATGCGTATCCGTACGAAGCGGCTGAGCGCGTGCGCGGCCACGGCCCTCGCGCTGACCCTGGTCGCCGGGTGCAGCGGCTCGCGGCCGGACTCCTCCGACGGCCCGATCACCCTCGAATTCCTCAGCCTGGCCTGGCAGAAGGAGTCCGTCGACGCCAACAAGGCGCTCGTGAGGCAGTGGAACGAGACACACCCGGACGTGCGGGTCAGATACGTTCAGGGCAGCTGGGACACCATCCACGACCAGCTCCTCACCTCCTTCGAGGGCGGTGAGGCACCCGACATCATCCACGACGACGCCTCGGACCTCACGGACTTCGCGAACGGTGGTTACCTCGCCGACCTCAGCGGGTATCTGCCGGCGTCACTGCGCGAGGACATCCCCGAGGCCGCGTGGGAGACCACGGCCTACGGCAACGGGACGTACGGCGTCCCGTTCGTCCAGGAGCCACGCGTCCTCATCGCCAGTACGAAACTTCTCCGGCAGGCGGGGGTCCGGATCCCCACCGCCCAACAACCCTGGACCTGGGGCGAGTTCGAGGATGTCAGCAAGAAGCTGACGCGCGACAGGGACAACGACGGCACCACCGACCAGTACGGCGTGGCCTGGTCCATGAAGGAGCCGGTCGCCCAGTCCGTCAACCTGTCGCTGTCCACCGGTGGCGAGATCTTCTACCAGGACGCGGACGGCAAGAACGAGATCCGCTACGACGACGCCGACTCGTCCGTCGCACGGCTGATCGACCGACAGGTCAACGAGGACAGGACCGCGCCCAAGAACGGCCTCGGCATGTCGGGTTCGGACACCCTGCCCGGCTTCTTCGCCGGCCGCTACGCGATGCTGCCGCTCAACTTCTCCTTCCGCCAGCAGGTGCGGCAGCAGGCTCCCAAGGGGTTCGACTGGACGGTCCTGCCGATGCCCACCGGCGAGGGGGAGCCCACCCAGGGCACGATCCCGCAGACCCTCTCGGTCGCCGAGGACAGCCCCCACAAGCGGGCGGCGGTCGACTTCATCGCCTTCCTCAACCAGCCCGAGAACCAACTGCGACTGGCGCGCGGCGACTGGCTGCTGCCCACGAGCACCCAGGCCCTGAAAGACCCGTCCCTCAACACCGACACCTATGGATGGAGGACCGGCGCCACCATCGCGGCCGGTCTGCGCCCGTCCCCGGTGCTCGGGGTACGCGGCTACGCGGAGTGGAAGGACAAGATCGCCACCCCCGCCTACCAGGAGTACTACAACAACGCGTTCGGCATCGCGGAACTGCGCGAACGCCTGGCGGACGACGGAAACCGCATCCTCGACCGCTATCAGCGCTGAAGCCGAGCACCACCTCAGAAAAGAGCACGCACCACCATGAGTGTCAGCCTCGACTCCGATCCCGCCCCGCAGGCCGAGGGCACGCCGGATGCCCGCGGGCGCCGTGCCGTCCCCCTCTCCCGGCCGGCGTCCGCCGCCGGGGTTCCCCTCCGGGACCGCGCCCGCGGCGCCCTGCTCGGCCTCGCGGTCGGCGACGCGCTCGGCGCACCCGCCGAGAACATGAAGCCCTCCCAGATCCGTGAGCGCTGGGGCCGTATCCAAGGCTTCGTCGCCGACGACCCGGCCGGTACGGACGACACCGAGTACGCGATCTTCTCGGGTCTGCTCCTGGCCGACCACGGCTCCGCTCTCACCATGGCCCATGTCGAGGCGGCCTGGCACGAGGGGATCGCCGACCGCGACGAAGGGGCGTTCAAGGGGGCCGGGTTCAGCGAGCGCGGCACCCTGGAGAATCTGCGCCGTGGCCTCGCCGCCCCCATCTCCGCTCAGCACAGGCACGCCTGGAGTGACGGTCTCGCCATGCGCGCCGCGCCCTTCGGGGTGTACGCGGCGGGGCGGCCGGCCGAGGCGGCCCGGCTGGTCGCGATCGACGGCACCGTGTCGCACGACGGCGAAGGCATCCTCGGCGGCCGGGCGGTGGCGGCGGGCGTCGCCGCTGCCATGGTCAGCCACACCCCGGACGCGGTCGTCCAGGCCGCGCTCTCCGTCGTACCGGACGACTCGTGGACGGCCCGCTCACTGCATCGCGCGGTGTCGGCGGCGAGCCGGGCCCGCCGCGATCCCGACAGCACGCAGTTGTCACGGGAACGGGGGGTGCGCAAGGCCGTCGTCATCGGGGGCTATCCATGGACGGATCTGGCGCCCGAGGCGGTGGGCCTGGCGTTCGGCGCGTTCGCGGTGGCCCGGGGCGACTTCCGCGAGTCGGTCCTGATCGCCGTCAACATGGGCCGCGACGCCGACACCACGGCCGCCGTGGCGGGCGCCCTCGCCGGCGCCCTGCGCGGCGAGTCCGCGATCCCCGCCGACTGGGCGGGCACGATCGGCCCGGTACGCGGCAGCTGTCTCCCCTCCATGGCCGGACGGCACATCCTCGACATCGCGGACCGGTTGACGCCCTGCGCACCGGACCGGCCGGGAACGACGGCGTGAGCAGGTCCTGTCCGGTCGATCCGCACGGATCCGGACGCCGGGACATCGCCGCCGCACCACCCAGTACCACCGAAAGGCCCCTCGCTCTCATGCTCCCCGCACCAGCGGACGCCACCCACCGGATCGAGGGCCTGCTCCTCGGCATCGCCGCGGGTGACGCCGCCGGATGGCCCTCCGGCCGGCACCGCGCCGCCCGGCTGCCCGACTGGACACGCCGTCTCACCCGCGAACTGGACACCTTCGCCGAGCAGAACGCGACGACCACCCTGCCGGTCCCGATCGCACTCAACCAGCCCCCGGAGCCGTTGCGCCTCGGCCCGTCCGACGACGCGGAGTGGGCGGCCTTCACCGCGCTCTCCGTCCTCGGCGCCTACGCCGACGGCCTCGGGGACCTCCCCGCCGACCAGCGCGTACGCTCCGCGCTCTCGCTCGCGTGGAACACGCTCGCGGACGAGATAGCGGCGGCGGCGGACCGCGCGGACGAGATCGAGTCGGCCGAGATGCCGCTGCGCGCACGTATCTCCGTACGGGCCGGGCTGGGCAACCTCGCCGCCGGTCTACGGCCTCCCGCCACGGGTCACGACAACCCGCACTACTTCGATGACGCGGCCTGCGTGCGCGCCGCCGTCCTCGCGGTCGTACACCCGGGCGAGCCGCGACTCGCCGCCGATCTCGCCGAGTTCGACGCGCGCTACACCCAGGACGGCGACGGCGTGCACGGCGCCCGCGCCATGGCGGCGGCCGTCTCCGCGGCGCTCGGCGACGCGCCCGTCGACAGTTGCGTGGACGCGGCCCTCGCCCAACTGCCCGAGGGCACCGAGATCCACCGCAACGCGGTGCGCGCCGTCGATCTGGCCCGCACCGCGGTGACCGCGCACCCCGGCCTGCCCGGCAACGCGTTCGCCCTCGTGCCCGTGCTGGAACACGAGATCGTCGACCATGTCTACAGCTACGGCATCGCCGCGGCCGAAACGGTGCCGGTCGCCCTCGCCGTCGCCACGGCGGCGGCCGGAGCCATCAGCGAAGCGGTCCCCACCGCCGCCTGTCTCTCCCGCGTGGCCGACTCGGCCCCCGCCCTGGCCGGCGCCCTCACCGGCGCGCTCGGCGGCGGCGAGGCGTTCCCGGAGAGCTGGCGTGCGGCCTGCCGCACACTCGCGGGCTGCGCGCTGCCGCGCCTGGCCGGTACCGACCTGATCGGCCTGGCGGAGCGCCTGGCCACCATGAGCAGCCCGACCGACTCCCCCTCTCCCGAAGGAATCCCGGCATGACCACGTCCAGCAACCCGACGAGTCCCATCCCGTCCCTGGAGGACCGCACCGCCGGCGCCCTCATCGGAGCCGCCGTGGGCGACGCGCTCGGCGGTCCGGTCGAGGGCTGGACCCCGGAGGCCATCGCCGAGCGGCACGGCGGCCGAGTACGCGGCATCGTGGAACCGTTCTACAAGGACGAGTGGAAGACCGCGCGGCCCATCGCGCCGTACCACAAGGGCGACGGCCATGTCACCGACGACACCTTGATGACACACGCCCTGATCCGGGTCTACGAGAAGGTCCGCGACCACCTCGACGCGTACGCGGTCGCCGACCATCTGGTCCCGGATCTGATCACCAACCCGCGGTGGATCCCGGAGCTGGAGGCCGAGGCGCTGCCGCTCCAGCGCATCTTCCTCGCGGAGAAGTGGATCGTCGCCCGTATCCACTACGGACATGTCGACCCGCGCGAGGCGGGCGTCGGCAATATCGTCAACTGCGGTGCGGCGATGTACATGGCGCCGGTCGGCGTGGTCAACGCGGGCAACCCACTGAAGGCGTACGAGGAGGCGCTGGAGGTCGCGGGCGCGCACCAGTCGTCGTACGGCCGCGAGGCGGCGGGTGTCTTCGCGGCGGGGGTGGCCTCGGCCTTCACACCGGGCGCGACGCCCGAGTCCGTCGTCGAGGATGTGCTGAAGCTCGCGAAGGACGGCACGAAGTCGGCGATCGAGGCCGTGTGCGAGGTGGCGGCACACTACGACGACTTCGAGGACGCGCTGGCCCCGCTGCGCGAGGCCGTGGCCCCGTTCGACACGGTCGGCCCCGAGTACCGCAGGCCGTCTCTCGGTGCCCGCCGCCCCTCCCGTCTGCACTCCATCGAGGAACTGCCCGTCGCCCTGGGCATGTTGCTGGTGGGCCGCGGCGACTTCCGGCACACGGTGCTCGGCTCGGTCAACTACGGCCGCGACTGCGACTCGATCGCCACGATGAGCGGCGCGATCGTCGGTGCCTTGCACGGCGAGAAGGCGGTGCCCAAGGAGTGGGGCACGGAGGTCGCGCGGGCCAGCAGGCTGGATCTGCACGCGCCGGCGCTCTCCCTCGCCCGTGTCACGCGCGAGGTGTACGCCCGCGATCTGGAGCGGCGCCGCGCCCATGAGGCCGCCTTCACGACGCTCGCGGGGTCCTGATGCTACGTCTGACCTGGGTACAGCCCGAGGACCTGGTCGGGCACGAGTTGCGCCAGGCGGCCCAGGACGGCCGGGACGCGACGGACGTGGCACGCCGCTGGATCGCGGCGGGCGGCCATCCGGCGCCCGAGCGCGCCGGCGCGTCACCGGGACCGGCCTCGCCCGACCTCAGGTCGCTCGCCGAGGAGTTGCTGGATGAACTGGCAGGGCTGCCGTCCCCGCTCGCGGTAGCGGAACCGGCCGTGTTCCAGGTCGGTACGGCACGTGAGGACAAGCCGTACGTCGGGCGACCGGAGCCAACCGCGGCGGCGGAGGCGGACCCGGCGGCGGAGGCGGACCCTCGACCGGAGACGGCGCCGGACCCGCGATCGGAGACGGCCCGCCTGCACGCGGCCTGGCTGGGCCGGGCCGTCGGCTGCGTCCTGGGCAAGCCCGTCGAAAAGCTCCCCCTCGACGGTATCCGCGCCCTCGCCCGCGACACCGGCAACTGGCCCCTGAACACCTGGTTCACCGAACGGAACCTGGACCCCCGGATCGCGGCGGCGTACCCCTGGAACCGCCGCTCCCGCCCGACCTCCCTCGCCGAGAACATCGACGGCATGCCGGAGGACGACGACCTCAACTACCCGCTCCTGGGCCTGTTGCTGCTCCAGCGCCACGGCCACGACTTCACCACGGGCGACGTGGCGAGGCTGTGGCTGGACGAACTCCCCGCGGCCCGTACGTTCACCGCCGAGCGCATCGCCTACCGCAACCTGCTGGCCGGCCTGGAGCCACCGCACACGGCGACGTACCACAATCCGTTCCGCGAGTGGATCGGCGCACAGATCCGGGCGGACATCTTCGGCTGGACGAACCCGGGCGATCCGGCGATGGCCGCCGAACTCGCCTGCCGGGACGCGATGTTGTCGCACACGGCGAACGGGGTGTACGGCGAGATGTTCGTGGCGGCGGCGATCGCGCACGCGGCCGGCCCCGCCCCCACCACGATCCACGAGACCCTCGCGACCGCCCTGGCCCACATCCCGCCGGACTCCCGCTACGCGCGGGCGATCCGCTTCGGCACCGAGACGGCGCGGGCGGAACCCACCGGTACTCCGGCCGGTTTCGAGCGGGTCGTCGACGCCCTGCACGCCCGCTACGCCCACGACCACCACTGGGTGCATGTCCTGCCCAACGCCGCCCTGCTCGCCGCCGCGCTCACCCACGCCGACGGCGACTTCACGGGCTCCATCTGCCGTGCGGTGTCGGGTGGTTGGGACACGGACTCCAACGGCGCGACCGCCGGTTCGATCGCGGGCCTGCTCGCGGGAGCCCCGGGAGCGCTCGGTGATCGCTGGACGGCCCCGCTGAAGAACCGCCTCACCACCACGGTCGGCGGCTTCGACGGCATCGGATTCGACGAACTGGCCCGCCTCACCCTGGAGGTCCGCGCATGACACGTCCGACCCCTCTCGGCCCGGCCGCCCTGTCCCCGGCGACCACGACCCCGGTCGCCATGACCCCGGTCGCCAACGTACGGAAGGCACGATGAACGAGACCTCGCTCCCCCGGCCTCCCCGGCACGACGGCCCGCTGACGGGCCTGCGTGTCCTCGATCTGGCGACGCTCTTCGCCGGTCCCCTGTGCGCCACGATGCTCGGTGACTTCGGCGCCGAGGTGATCAAGGTGGAGCACCCCCGCAAGCCGGACCCCTCCCGCGGCCACGGCCCCTCGAAGGACGGCATCGGCCTGTGGTGGAAGCTGCTGGGCCGCAACAAGAAGAACATCACGCTCGACCTGTCCACCACCGGCGGCCGGGAGGTACTGCTCAAACTGGTCGCCGAGTCCGATGTCCTGATCGAGAACTTCCGCCCCGGCACCCTGGAGAAGTGGCACCTCGGCTGGGACGAGCTGTCGGCCGCCAACCCCCGCCTCGTCCTGGCGCGTATCACCGGCTTCGGCCAGTTCGGTCCGTACTCCAGGCGCCCGGGATTCGGCACCCTGGCCGAGGCGATGAGCGGCTTCGCGGCGATCACCGGGCAGCCGGACGGTCCGCCGACGCTGCCGCCGTTCGGCCTCGCCGACTCGATCGCCGCGCTCGCCACCTCGTACGCGGTGCTGGCCGCCCTGCGCGGCCGTGACGAGACGGGCCGCGGCCAGATCGTCGACATGGCGATCATCGAGCCGATGCTGACGATCCTCGGCCCCCAGCCCCTCTGGTACGACCAGCTCGGCTACGTACAGCCGCGCACCGGCAACCGCTCCACGAACAACGCGCCGCGCAACACCTACCGCACCGGCGACGGCAAGTGGGTCGCGGTCTCCACCTCCGCGCAGTCGATCGCGGAGCGTGTGATGCGCCTGGTGGGCAGGCCCGGGTTCATCGACGAGGACTGGTTCGCCACGGGCTCCGGCCGCGCCGCGCACGCCGACGAACTGGACGAGGCGGTCGGCTCCTGGATCGCGGCGCACACCCGCGACGAGGTCGTGACGGCCTTCGAGAAGGCGGAGGCCGCCATCGCCCCGATCTACGACATCCGCGATGTGATGGCCGATGAGCAGTACCGGGCGCTCGACTCGATCACCGAGCTGCCCGACCCCGACTTCGGCACGGTGAAGATGCAGAACGTCCTGTTCCGGCTCTCCGAGACCCCCGGCTCCATCAAGTGGACGGGGCGTCCGCACGGCGCCGACACGGACGAGATCCTCACCGGACTCGGGCTGACGGACACGGAGATCACCACGCTGCGCTCGGCGGGTGCGGTGTGACCGACCACGCGTATCTGACCTGGCTGTACGTTCCCGGTGACCGCCCCGGCGTCGTCGCCAAGGCCCTCGGCTCCGGGGCCGACGTGGTCCTCGTCGATCTGGAGGACGCCGTCGCCCCCGACCGCAAGGGCTACGCGCTCGACGCGACCGCCGAACTCCTCGCCGACAAGCACGAGGTGCCGGTCCATGTCCGCGTCAACGCCCTCGACGGGCCCCGCGCCGAGCGGGAGATCCGCCGTCTCACCCCGCTGCCCGGCCTGGACGCGCTGCGCCTGCCGAAGGTGACCGGCCCGGACGACCTCACCCGCGTCCTGGACTGGGCGGTCGACATGCCGCCCCTGTACGCCCTGCTGGAATCGGCGCTCGGCATCGAGAACGCGTACACGATCGCGGGCCATCCGCGGGTGCACGGTATCGCGCTGGGAGAGGCGGACCTGCGTGCCGAACTCGGCGTCACGGACGCGGCGGGTCTCGCCTGGCCGCGTGGCCGCGCGGTGGTCGCGGCGCGGGCGGCGCGACTGCCGCCCCCGCCGCAGTCGGTGTACCCGGACGTCCGCGACACGGAGGGCCTGGCCCGCTCCTGCGCCGAGGGCCGCGCGCTGGGCTTCCTGGGCCGCACGGCGATCCATCCGAGGCAACTCCCGGTGATCGAGAAGGCTTTCCTGCCGACGGAGCCGGAGGTGGCGGCGGCCCGCGAGATCGTCCGGACGGCGGCGGCGGACGCGGGCGCCCTGGCGCTCCCCGACGGCCGCTTCGTGGACGCGGCCGTCGTAGCCGACGCACGACGGGTGCTGACCCTGACGGAACGCCGGAGCTGACCCCGCGACGGAAAGGGACCGGTGCCGGTCAGTCCGGTGGCCCGAGGCCGAACTGGTGCTTGCCGTCGCGGATGCCCACCCGTTCAAGCCGAAGCCCCGTCCGGTTTCCCACGGCCTTGGGGGTCGCTAGTCCTCGGCGAGGACCACGACCGAGTCGCCCTCGGACAGGATCAGGGGCGCGGCCTTGGGAGGGTTGAGATGCACACCGTAGAGCGGCGGCTCGTCGCTCCGCTGTGCCAGCCGATAGCCGATGGCCGTCTCGCCGCGCTGTTGGGCGGCCTCGATCACGGCGGCGAAGTTCGCCTCGGCACCGGGGACGAGATAGCTCGGCGCCGGCTTGAGGTAGATCTCCGACCCCTTGGGGTCGAAGAGGTCGGCGAACACCGCGTACAGATCCCGGTTCTCGCTGAGTTGGGTCAGCAGGAGGCTGATGACTTTCGTGCTGACGATGAAGTCGTCGGCCTTGGTGACCTGCGCGACCTCGCGGTTGGCGTCGTCGTTCATCTCGGTGACGATCGAGTACGGGTCGCCGAGCTGGATCTCGATGTCGCGCAGATGCAGCAGGGTGACCAAGGTGCGGTCATCGGCCCGTCGGGGGTCGATCGCGTCGTCCGTGAGCACCACGACGTGCCGGTAGCTGTCCAGTCCCAGGGCCTCCAGCGACGGCCGGTGGATGGGGTCGCAGTGCTTGAAGCCGACGGTCAGGTTCTCCCACGGCCCGTTCATGTCCTCCAGAGGCCGCCGCGGGGCCGCGATGTCCACCACGGATCCCGGCTTCACGAGACGGTCGAGCAGGGAAATGATCTTCATGGCTCGCGGGTTCCAGCCGATCACCAATGTCCGGTCCGGTAAGGGGGATCGCACCTGGGTCGTCCTGATCGCCGACCGTGGGATCACGGGCCGCACGGTCGCCCGTTTGATGAGCAGATCGTCCTCGGCGAGTACGAGCAGCCGGTCGCCGGCCGCCATGACGGTGTCCATGGCCGGGTTGACGAGTATCTCCCCGTCCTCGCGGTGCAGTCCGATGGGTACGCCCAGCTCGAACGCGTTCAGGGATTCCCCGTAGCTGGAACCGGCCAGCCCCGGTTCGGCCCAGGGGTAGATCTCGTTGCCGAGGAAGCTGAGCAGTTCGTTGAAGACGGTGGACAGCCCGGACTGCCGGTGGGACTGCACGATCAGTCGTACGGCGATGTCGTCCACGTCGATCACCAACGCGGTCTCGCCTGCGGCCAGCCGGGCGGCCGCCAGGTTCGGGGAGTTCTGCACGGCCGCCACCACATTCGGGCGCGTCCCGTGCCACGTACGGTTGTTCAGGAGCAGCAGCACCTTGATGACATCGATATCGCTGTCGTCCCCGACGGGCGGCAGCACGATGATCGCCTTGGCGGTGTCAGGACTCACCAACTCCAGGTCGCCGCGTTGCAGCGGGCTGCCGGAGCGGCAGATGATCCGCGTCTTCCCGGTGTCCGGGACCCGCCGCCGGATCTCGTCGTCCATGTCGACCTTGTCCCGGTCGGCGAGGATCACCACACAGGAGCGGCGCTCGCTCTGATTGGCCTCCGCCAACTCGGCGATCACGGTGAAGATCTGGTCCGACCAGCCCAGCACGATGGTGTGCCCGTGCTCGATCAGACGTGACTTGCCCTTGCGCAGTTCCTGGATCCGGGTCTCCAGACCGGTCGTCAGCACACCGATGAGCGCGCTGACGATGAAGATCCCGCCGATGGTCACGGTGAGCATGAGGATCAGGAACAGCGGCTGACCGGTGTCCCCGCCCATCGTGCCCGGATCGAGGGTACGCAACAGGCTCATCCAGACGACGCCCGGCCAGCCGCCGTTCTCTTCGGTGTCCTTGTGTGCCGCGACGACCACCACACCGGAGACCAGGGTGATCAGGGCCAGCGAGGCCAGCCCCAGCCAGCCGATCAGCGCGGGCGTACCGCGGTCCATCGTCCCGTCGAACCAATAGCGCAGTCGCGCGCTCAGCGTTCTGTGCATACCAAATCCCTCCGTAGCCGCGTTCCGCCAACGGGCCCAACAGGGCGCCGGGGGCGGCGTGTTACGCCCCGATGATCTCTCCCTACTCCCGTGTCGCACCAATCGGCTCCGGGGTCCGGGCCGTGCCGACCCGACGCGCGGGAAGCACGGGGACGAACGCAGGGCTCCCACGGCCAAAAGCCGCCCTTGCGCGGCGAGTTGAGGCCCCCGATACTCCCGACCAACACCGGCCGGGGCGCGCGGTCCGGCCGGCACGCACGGCCGGCACGCACGGCCGCCCATGCCGCGCCTCATGGGCCCGCGCCCCTCGAAGGGCCCCCGATTCCCCGGGAGACACACCAAGTGAGGATCACACACACTCTTCGCCGTGCCCGCGTACCCAGATGTCCCCGTCTGCTCGCCGTCGCCACGGGGCTGGCCGCCGCCACAGCACTCGCGGTGCCCGCCGCCAACGCCGGGACCGCCAATGCCGGGACCGCCACCGACACGTCCGCCGCGAACAGGCTCGCCGCCACCGTCGACGCGGTCCTGGACGCCGGTGTGGCGGGCACCGCCATCTACGCCGATCCCGCGGCAGGCACCGTGGTGATCACCGCGGACAGCACCGTAACCGCCGCGCGGACCGCCGCGATCGAGCGGGCCGCGGGCCCCAACGCCGACGCACTGCGCATCGAGCACACGGCCGGCCGGCTCTCGCCCCAGCTCTCCGGCGGTGACGCCGTCTACTCCACAGGCGCGCGCTGCTCGGCCGGCTTCAATGTCGTCAGCGGCGGTACGTACTACTTCGTGACCGCGGGACACTGCACCAGCGGGCGGTCGACCTGGTACACCGACGCCCCGCAGAACACGCTCATCGGCACCACCGTCGGATCCAGCTACCCCACCCATGACTACGGCCTCGTGCGCTACACCAACCCCGCGGTCCCCGCCTCCGGCACGGTCGGGAGCGTCGACATCACCAGCGCCGCCCATGCCACGGTCGGCATGGCCGTCACCTTCCGCGGCGCGGCTTCCGGCGTCGTCAACGGTGTTGTCACCGGCCTCAACGCCACGATCAACTACGGCAACGGCGACATCGTGACCGGCCTGATCGGCACCACCATCTGCACACGGCCCGGGGACAGCGGTGGAGCGCTCTACGCGGGCGACCGCGCCATCGGTGTGCTCTCGGGCGGCACCGGCGACTGCACCAGCGGCGGGAGGGCGTACTTCCAGCCGATCATCCCGGTACTGAACGCGTACGGCGTCAGCATCTACTGACCGGACCGACTGCCCCTGAGGAAGTGCGCGGAAATGCCGGCCGCCCCCTGCGCTGGGCGCAGAGGGCGGGGCGGCAACGGCAGGGCGAATCTCAGAAGTGGAGGAAGCCGAACCAGGTCTCCACCTGGAACCCCGAGAACTCGGCCTCGGTGATTCCCGCGTCGCCGCCCAGGTTTTCGTAATGACCCGAGTGGCCCTCCGCCCCGAAGAAGCCCGCCGCGGCGGTCGCGTCGTGACCGTCCCAGGCAGACGCCGAACTGGCGCCGCCCAGCAGAGCGGTGGCGGCGAGGGCGGTGGCGGCGAGCGCCGTACGGATACGCATGTGAGCTCCCTACGTCAGGTGAAGCGAACATCGGATGCATGCCCTGGTATACAGCCTTTGCGACAAGATCCGTGGCTATGTCACCCGCTCGGCCCATCAGAACAGGACAAGCGTCCGCCGCTGTGATCCGGGGGTTCGAACCCCGGCCGGAGCCTCCCCTCAGCCGGCGTCCCATCCGGACCAGCGGGTCACCGCGATCTCCACCACGGGGCCCTCCGGCGGGCGGTCGGCGTACTGCCGCTGGTACTTCCGCGTCAGCAGGCTTACGTACCGCGCGGACGCCGCCGAGTCCGCCGCCGGGGGCAGGACGGTCGCCGTTCCGTCCGCGCGCGCCCACCACAGGCGGTCCCAGTCCTCGTCGTAGCCGTCGACGAGGAGACAGACCTCGGGGTGGGCGCGGATGTTGGCCAGTCGCTTCAGCCGGGTCGACCGCTTCGGCTTGTGGTCCACCGCGAAGGCCAGGGTGTCACCGGTGAGCGCGAAGACTGCGGGGACCAGATGCGGCCGGCCGCGGTCCCCGACGGTCGCGAGGCGGGCGATCCGGGCCCGGGCGAAGCGTTCCCGGGCCCCGGCGCTCGTCATCCTCGGCACTGCGGCATCCGGCGGCTCACCGGAAGCGTTCCGCGACGCCGGCCAGCTCGTCCAGGTAGGTCAGCGTCTCGGCCTCCGGCATCGTCGGCAGATAGAAGAGCAGCCGCTCCACATCGAGTTGTGTGTACTGCTCGACGATCTCGGGCTCCTTCTCCACCGCGTAGACGGTCACCGGCACGTCCCGGCCCGCGACGCCGCGCAGCCGCTCGATCTTCGGGGCCAGTTCCTCGGCCCCCGTGCTGTTGGCCAGCCAGGCGTCGCCGAGGGCGGCCACGCGCTTGAAGGCCCCCTCACCACCGCCCACGTAGATGGGCGGATGAGGGCGCTGGACCGGCTTCGGCCACGAGTAGACCGGATCGAAGTCGACGAACTCCCCGTGGAACTCGGCCTTCTCCTTCGTCCACAGCTCACGCATGGCCCGCAGCCGCTCGTCCACGAGGCGGCCCCGGGTGCGCGGATTCGCGCCGTGGTTCTCCATCTCCTCCTCGTTCCAGCCGATGCCGACGCCGAAGATGAACCTCCCGCCGGAGACGAGGTCCAGGGACGCCACCTCCTTGGCGGTGATGATCGGGTCCCGCTGGACCACCAGCGCGATACCGGTACCCAGCAGGATCCGCTCGGTGACCGCGGCGACCGCGCTGAGCGCGACGAACGGGTCGAGGGTGCGGTAGTAGATCTCCTGCAGCTCGCCGCCGCCGGGATACGGCGTACGGCGTTCCACCGGGATATGGGTGTGCTCGGCGATGAGCAAGGAGTCGAGCCCTCGCTCCTCGATCGCGCGCCCCAGCGGGGCGGGCGCGATTCCCTGGTCGGTGATGAAGGTCGATACACCGAACTTCACAGCGGCTCCCTCGGATTCCGGGTTCTGGGGGGGGATGGACCGGTCGCGGATTCGCGGGCCCGCGAGTTCGCGAGCTCGCGATCAAGGCCCACGTACCCCGATCGGCCCCGGCACAACAATCCGTACGGCCGACCGGCCGATCACCGCGCGCGACGGTCGGGGAGACCCGGCCCGGGTGACACCGGCCGGATCGGCGTCGAGATCACCCGCACCCCGCTGTGGACCCGCTCCCCCGGGCATCACACCGAGGCTTTGCCTTTCGCCCGGCAGGTCGTTATGGTTTTCCACGGCCCTGTTGTCTCCGATCGAGGTGGACGTTGCGCATCTGAGGTTCGCGATCACCGCGCCGTACGGCTCTCGCCGTGCGCCCGTCACGCCGTAGCGGCATTCATGCCGCCCGTGACATCCGCGTGGAAGCGACCTCGGTGCAGGGAGCCGTCCTCTCCGTTTCCCGGACCGCCGCACCCTCCTTTCTCCCGGTTTGGTCGCCGCGTGGTGCTCGCATACGAAGCCCCCCGTCCACCACGCTTTCGACTGCGAGAATCCCCATGGCGACACCCACCACCCCCAGCGCCTCCCTGACCTGCTCCGCCCTTTCCTTCCAGTGGCCTGACGGCACCACCGTCTTCGACGGTCTGTCCCTCACCTTCGGCCGGGGCCGCACCGGTCTCGTCGGTGCCAACGGCACGGGCAAGTCCACACTGCTCCGGCTGCTGGCCGGGCTGCTGCGTCCCTCCGAGGGGTCGGTGAGCGCGGGCGGCAGCCTCGCCCACCTTCCTCAGAACGTCACCCTCGACACGGCCCTGCGCGTCGACGAGGCCCTGGGCATCGCCGAGCGGCGAGGCGCGCTGCGCGCCATCGAAGCAGGCGACGTCCGGGAAACACACTTCGAGACGATCGGCGACGACTGGGACGTCGAGGAACGCGCCCTGGCGACACTGGGCTCCCTCGGCCTCGGCGACGTCGAACTCGACCGCACGGTCGGCCAGATGTCCGGCGGGGAGACGGTCCTGCTGCGGCTGGCCGCCCTGCTGCTGGAACGTCCCGACATCCTCATGCTGGACGAGCCGACCAACAACCTCGACCTGTCCGCGCGCCGCAGACTGTACGAGGCCGTCGACTCCTGGCGCTCCGGCGTGCTCGTCGTCGTCAGCCATGACCTCGAACTGCTCGAACGCGTGGACCGTATCGCCGAACTGCGCGCCGGATCCGTGAGCTGGTACGGGGGCGGCTGGTCCGCGTACCAGGAAGCCCTGGCGACCGAACAGGAAGCGGCCGGTCGGATGCTGCGGGCCGCCGAGGCGGACGTGCGCCGGCAGAAGCGAGAGCTGGAGGAGGCCCAGGTCAAGATCGCCCGGCGGCAGCGCCACAGCAAGAAGATGGACGCGCAGCGGCGGGCCCCGAGGATCGTGGCGGGCGAACGGAAACGTAGCGCGCAGGAATCGGGGGACAAGCTGCGCGGCCTGCACGAGGACCGGCTGAACGAGGCGCGCGAGCGCCGGGAGGAGGCCGCGGACGCGATCCGTCACGACGCGGAGATCCGCGTGAGCCTCCCTCATACGGCCGTGCCCACGGGCCGCACCGTCCTGAGCCTGCGTGAGCTGCGTCCCCGGTTCGGGGCGCTGCGCGAGGGAAACCTCCATGTGCACGGGCCCGAGCGGATCGCACTGGTCGGGCGGAACGGCGCGGGCAAGACCACGGTGCTGCGCACCCTGACAGGGGAGTTGACCCCGCTGTCCGGCGAGGCCAGGACGTTCGTACCGCTGCGCTTCCTGCCACAGCGTCTGGATGTGCTGGACGACGAGCTGAGCGTCGCGGCGAATGTGGCCCGGCTGGCTCCCGGGGTGACCGACAACCACATCCGTTCCCAGCTCGCGCGATTCCTGTTCAAGGGTGCGCGCGCCGAGCAGAGCGCGGGCACACTCTCCGGCGGAGAACGCTTCCGTGCCGCGCTCGCGGCGATGATGCTGGCCGCGCCCGCCCCTCAGCTGCTGATGCTGGACGAGCCGACCAACAACCTCGACACGGCGAGTGTGCGGCAGTTGACGAGCGCGCTCGCTTCGTACGAGGGCGCGCTCCTGATCGCCAGCCACGATCTGCCGTTCCTCGAAGCGGCCGGTGTGACCCGCTGGCTGCTCCTCGCGGAAGAGCTCCAGGAAACCACCGCGGAAGAGGTCCGCGGTCTGCTGGAGGCGCCGGAAGCCGGCTGACACGGTCGGCGAGCTGCCGCCGCGGGCCGGCTCAGCCGTCCGGGAGGCCCCCGCACAGGTGATCTATGGCGAACGCGCCCGCCTCCTGCTGCAACCGCCGTTCCGCCTCCAGCTGTCGCAGCAGTCCGTCGAGCAGCTTGTCGTCGCGCGGATTCTGGAGGAATTCCAGTACGGCCCGCTGGAAGGCCCCTCGGAGGGTCGACGGCATGGCGTCGGAGGCGTCGAAGCAGAGTTCGTCCGCCTCCCGGAAGAGTTCCAGGACCTTCGCGGTGCCCGCCGTCAGGGCTCCCGGGCCCGCGGTGCGGTCCGGGAAGATGGGGCGCTCCGCGGGTTTCGCCGCGGCGGCCCAGTCGTCACGGGTCTCCCGCGATGTCAGCTGGCTCATGAGTGTCCAGGCCGCGTCGCTCGGTGTGAAGACGGCCGCCATGTCGCCCGAGACCTCGTACGCCTTCTGAGGGGTCGGCAGGCCGGGGACGACGGCGGAGGTGGGCGCGGGCAGTACGTCATCGCCGTAGTGGCGACGGATGAAGGAACCCTGATGCTCCAGGGTGCAGTCGCCGCTGTTCAGCAGGCCGTCCCGGCCCTGGAAGGAGGTGGCGAGCGCGTCCTTGCCCGCGTTGCCGCCGCCCGCGGTCAGCAGCGTCCGCCAGGACCGCCATGCCTCCTTCACCGGTCCGTCGTCCCACTCCAGATCGCCGGTGGCCCACCGCTCGTACACGGCGGGGCCGTACCGTTGGAGCAGCAGATCCTCGATCCAGTCCGTGCCCGGCCAGCCGGACGTGGCGCCCGACGCCATGCCCAGGCACCAGGTGGGGTTCCCGGCCGCGTCCCCGTCGTCGGGACGGCTCCATACGATGCTCTTCAGGTCGACCCGTACCGGCACCCAGTACGAGTGCTGGCGCTGCTCGCCGTCCTCGTCCCTGAGGGTGATCCTCGGTGACCACGGTCCGATGGCCGCCCCCGCCACGCCCTCCGGCAACGGCCGCGCGTCGCCGTCGCGCGCGTACTCGGCCAGCTCGCCCTGGCCGTTGAGGATCGCCACATCGGGGGGTGTGTCCGTCCGCAGCTGGGAGACCAGCGTCTCGCGGAGCGAGCGCGTTCCCTCGTAGACGTAGGTGTCTCCCGTCCGCTCGCTGATCTTCTTGAGCGTGTCCACGAACGGCTGTTCCTCACCGTCGGTCCACGGGCCGAGCACCACCAGCGTCCTGTCCTGCTCGGTCGAGCAGCCGGTCGACACGAGCGCGGCCACGACGAGCAGACAGCCGGCCAGAGCGACGCGGAACAGCGGGCGCGTGGTTCTCATGGGGACCTCCAGTGGATCGCCAAGTGCCTCCGGCCGTAGTGGAAGAGGGTGAAGCCGCAGGCCAGGGTGGACGCCCCGGCGAGGGCCAGGGCCAGACCCGCGGCGGGCGCCCAGGCGCCCGGGTGCGTGCCGCGCAGGTTCGCGGCGAGCCGCTCGTCCTCCTTCTCGATCAGGGTGTCGGTGTCGATCTCGCTCCTGATCTCCTTCTTGATCCCGTCCTCGGGGGTGTGCGGCACCGCGATGTCCCCGAGGCGTTCGACCGTGTGCTGTACGCGCAGCTGCGCGCGGTGCTGGCCGGCGGCGCCGAAACCCAGCACGACGAGCACCAGCAGGACAGGCACCGCGTACACCGTCAGCAGCGGGCTCCGTATGCGCAGTTGCCCCCTGACGAAGTTGAGCGTGCCCACGACGGTGAACGTGAAGACCAGCGCCGCCAGCCCTGCCGCCGACGCCGCCCCCACCGGCAGCGCGGTCCATCCCGAGAGGTCGTCCACGTCGGTACGCAGGTCCGTCTCCAGACTCCTGATGCGATCGAGGAGAGCCGGGGAGGTGTCATCGATGGGGCCCGTGCCGCTGCCCAGCAGGCCCGCCGCGTACTCCATGCCGGCGCCGCGCAGTACGTCGCTCCCGTAGTGGCTGTTGGCCCAGTTGATCCAGTCGTCGTAGGCGACGACCAGCCCCGAGATCACCCGGACCTCCTGCTCCTGCGCCTTGTTCAGGGCCTTGGTCTGCGCGGCGTTGTTCAGGCTCTGCGACGCCTCGGTCAGCAGGGAGGGGTAGCGCTCGCCGAGCCCGACGAGCGCGGTCTGGGCGAGTGGCTCCTCCCCGCCCTTGCCGAGCCGGCGCTCGGCCTCGTACCGCGCGAGCGTCAGCGAGACCCTGGCGTGGGTCAGTTCGACCAGGGCGGGGGCGTAGCGGTCGCGGAGCTGTCCCGTACGGCCCTGGAGGTCGAAGTACGCCGTGGCCGCCAGGGCGAGCACCGTGAAGGCGACGGCGGGCAGCAGCAGCATCCGGCCGAGCAGGAACTGCGCGGTGGACCGCCGGTCGCCCGCGGGCGTGCGCCCGGACGCCCAGCGCCACAGCGCGCGCCCCGCTCCCCGCCAGTTCATACGGCGCCCGAAGCGCGCGAACGACCGCACGACGCGTCCGCCGGGCTCCCCGGCGGAGCCGTCCTGGAGGCGGCGCGCGAGTCGGCGGCTCATCTCCGCTCCCCGGTCGTGGTGGCGTCCGCCGGGCCGGAGGGCCGGCCGCGGAGCCAGCCGCGGAACAGGCCTCGGCTCGGTTCACCGCGGCGATGGCTGAAGGCGTAGGGGCGGGTGCGGTACGCGTTGTCGACCAGGGCCTCGGCGAGCTCCCGGTCCTCGGGGCGTGCGGTGAAGGGCACTTGCTCGGAGAGCCGCAGATAACAGGCGGCAAGCTGTTCGCGCAGTTCCCGTGCCGTGACAGGGGCGGGGATCGTCTCGGGCAGTTCCGCCAGCTCCGCGTGGAGCGTGGCCAGCGGCCCGGACTCCGCTTCGGCCGCGTCCGGAGCCTTTCCGCCGTGGCCCCCTCTCCCGCGGCCTCGAACCGTACGGCTCGGCTCACTCCCCCGCGCGGTCGTGACCAGCAGGAGCAGCAGTTCCTGGAGATCCGCGCGGAGCCGTTCCTGTGCGTGCCGGTCGGTCAGGCCCTCCTTCAGGGTCAGCCGGTGCAGGGCCACCCACGCCTGTCTGGCCGAGGCCACGGTCGGCGGCGAGCCGTCGACGGGCGGATCGGCGAGGATGCGCACCATGGCGGTCCGGGCCGCGGTGCGATGGCGCGAATCGGCGGGGACGGCTTCGAGACAGTCGAGGGCGAGTCGCGGTTTCCGGTCGGCGAGATGGATACGGGCGAGACCGAAGGCGGCGCCGCCCAGGGCGTGATTGCGGTGCCATACGGCCCCGTACAGCACCATGGCCTCCTTCGGACGGCCGAGCACCTCGTGGCAGTAGCCGAGGGCCAGTTTGGGGGCGTACTCGCCGGGGATCGCCGCGTAGACCCGGTCGAAGCACTCCAGCGCGGATTCCACCCGGTCACGGGCGAGATGGAGCAGCCCCTGATGCCAGTGCAGCCGCCAGTCGTAGGCGGCGAGAGCGCCGACGGCGACCCGGGCCCGCGTCAGCTCGCGCTCGGCGGCGGCCCGTTCCCTGACGGCCTCGGCGGGATGGTCGCGGGCGATCTCCAGATGGAGCCGGCAGCGCAGCAGGGCCCGTTCCGGGGACTCGTCCCAGGCGCTGCTGAGCTGGAGCAGTCCGGCCGGATCGTCGTACGAAGTGCGCTGTAACTCTGTCCAGTTCTCGTCGGCGTCATCCGGTTTGGGGACCGGCAGCCCAAGAGCGACCTCCGTGGGTCTCGGTGGCCAGGCCGTCAGCCGGCGCTTGCCGTTGCCGCCGTGTCGCCACTGCTCAAGGGGCGGGGCCTTGCCCAGCTCGCCGTCGAGGGCGGCGGGCGCCGCGGCGAAGAGCGGTGACGGCTCGAACGTCTCTTCACCTATCCGCAGCGAGCGCAGCTCACGCAGTACGCCGCGGAGCTGGACGGACATCTCCTCCGCGGTGGCGAACCGCTCCTCGGGCCGGGGCGCCATGGCGCGGCTCAGCGCCCTTCGCAGTGATGTCGTACCGAGACCGGAAGGGTCCTCGGGCACCCGGTCGAGCAGCGCCTGGAGAACGGCGCCGACGGCATACAGATCGGCCGACACGGTCATATGGGTGGAGGTGCGCAGCTCGGGGGCCGGATAGGTCACGGGCCCGGGGGAACCGATCCTCCGCACACCGGCGACATCGATCAGTTTGATGCCGTCGCCGCAGTGGATCACATTGGTGAGGGAGAGGTCACCGTAGACGAACTCTCTCTCAACATGCAGATAGGTGAACGCGTTCAGGATGCGCAGTCCGTAGACGGCGATGAACTCATGGACGCGGTAGTCGTGGAACGGCGCGACGCGCTGGGCGATCTGCTCGGCGACCCAGGCCAGCGGCGCGCCGTCGGCGAACTCCATCACGATGAACTTCGCGGTGTTCGCCGGGTGACCGGGGTGCTTGGCGTAGTTGAAGACCTTGATGATCGAGGGATGGTTGAGGCTGACGAGCCGCAGACGCTCCGTCAGGGCGGTCTTCGTGGCGCTCGGATCATCGGGATCGCGCACGCCCTTGAGCGCCACGGCCCGCTCTTCGAGCATCTGGTCGCGGGCGAGATACACCTGCCCGTAGCTGCCCTGGCCGAGCCGGCCGACGACCCGGTACTGCTGGTGCAGCTCCTGCCCGCGTACGAGCCCGGGACCGGAACCGGGACCAGCCGCGTCGGTGGGCGCGCGTGGGGGACGGGCCCGGGCTTCGAACGCGTCACCGTGCTCAGGCGCGTGGTCGGGCGCGGGCTCCGGCTCTGGCTCTGGCTCCGGCTCCGGCTCCGGCTCCGGCTCCGGCTCGACGAAATCGTCGGGATTGCCGACGGTGACATGCGGGAGGTCGGTGAGTCCGTCACCCGGCGGGAGTACGACGTATCCCCGTGGGGTGTGCGGCAGATCGAGCGACTGTACGGCGTCCTCGACCTCGGTGGTCAGCCGGAACAGCTCGTACGCGACGACCGCGCTGTTGCGGAGCACGTCCCCCTGGCGCAACTCCGCCAACCGCGCCGCGAGTTGACTCGCCGGTGACTCCGGAGCCCGCACGGCCCACCGCTCCGTCCTCGTCCGCTGGAGCTGACGGCCCCTCTTCTCCAGGGCGGTGAGTACGGCCAGCCGCCCGGCGATGGCCGTCGCGCGGCGTTCCGCCCACTCCGGGTCGAGCAGTTCACCGGCGACGCGCTCCAGCAGTGGGGAGTGCGGATCGCGGAAGACGAGCAGCAGTCTGCTGTGGCCGGGTTTCAGCAGTGCGCGGAGCAGGGGCAGGGCCGCCTCTCCCGCCGGGGCGACCCGGTCGATGGAGAGGAACGCGGCGGAGAGCGGCGGGCACTGCTCGGCGATCCGCTCCAGCAGTACGGCGGTGTCGGCGGCGGGTGACGTACGGTCGCGCAGACCCGTCCTGGCCGCGGTGCGGACGACAAGTTGCTCGGCCGTCCAGCCTGTCGCGTCCAGCGCGATGTCGATCGAGCCCGCCTGTGGATCCATCGGTCCACCGGTGCGTACCGCCCGCGGATTGCGCTCACGGTCGGCGAGGATGAGTGTCGAGTGGATGGCGAACAGTGCGTCGTGGTCGCCGTCATGGGCGAAGGCCAGCTCCACGGGCTCCGCCACGCGCTCGGGCGCCGCGGCGAGGTCGAGAGAGGATGCCGCCCCGGCCGCCGGTGTGCTCGTACGCGACGCCGCCCCCGCTCCCCCTGCCCCTCCCGTATCGGTGGCCGGTCCCGCTCCCGTGTCCGTACCTGCCTTGCCCGCCGTACCCGCCGTGCCCGCGGTGCCCGCCGTACCCGCCGTGCCCGTGCCTGTGGCGGAGCCGCCGTCGCCGAGCCACCGGGTCATCGTCCGGCGCAGCCCGAGGGCGCGCTCCCCACTCCCCGTGCCGGGGGCGAGCGGGATGGTGCGGGAGACCGCGCGCGGCCCCGACACCAACAGATCCAGCTTGTCGGTGGGCAGATGCCTCAGGATCGTCTCGGTCGGGATCACATAGGCGTGGCCCAGGGCGACAGGAAAGCGCTCCGTGCCGTGCTGGTCCACGAGGATGCCGATGACCCCGCCCGTACCGCTGTGAACCACACCGCTGCCGCTGAACCCGTGCCGTACCGCGTAGGGCGCCGACTCGGGGTCGAGCTGCACCCACTCGGGGTCGTGGCCGGGACCGCCGCGCCCCAGCAGCCGGGCGTTGATGTGCTCACCGCCCGGCAGGTCCACCGGATAGCCGACCGTGTGCACCAGCGCGTTGCGCGCCGGGATCTGCCGGTGCAGCACCGCGGGCTTCACCCGCGGTCTCTCGGCCAGCCGCAGCAGCGCGATGTCGGCGCTGACGTGCGAGGTGGGCGGCCGCAGATAGTCTGCCAGCACCTCGGCGCTCAGCGGCTCGGGCACCGCGGAGCGCGCGCCCGGGAACTCCGCGTACACCCGCTCCAAGGGCCGGGACGCACCGGCGCTTCCCGGACGGCGCTCGGACAGGACGACATGGGCGCAGGTGAGCACCAGCCCACCGGACAGCAGCACTCCCGCTCCGAGCGGCGCCGCCCCTCGGTCCTCCCCCTGGAACAGCCGTACCCGCCAACTACCGTCCGCCGAAAAGTATGCGGAAGTTCCCCCGGTCTCCCTCATACCTCTCAACAATAGCCACGGGGAGTGACATCCGGCCCCGTCGTGCCGCGTTGGATCGCCGCCACGACATGCTCGGCGTGCGCGCGGACGTACGGCAGCAGGTCGTCCCAGCGCTCCTCCTCTTCTCCGAGGTAGATGGCACGCGCGCGAGCCAGCGGGGCGCGGTGCTCGGCCGGGAGCCGGGCGAGCGCCCAGTCGGCGGCGGCGTCCTTGGAGTCGACCGATCCGGTCACGACGGTCATCCAGACCCTGGCAAGGGTCAGAAGGACGTTACGGGTGTCCGATTCGAGCTCGGTGAGAAGGTCCGGGACACCGTCGACGATCCCGCGTACGAGGTCCTCGTGCGGAACGGGATCGAGTACGTCGCCCGGTGGGGGCCCGGTCAGCGTGGCCTGTCCGAGCAGCACCATCGTGATCAGTGGCGCGAGATCGGGGCTCGGCTCCGAGGAGGGCGTCAAGCCCCGCTCGTACGCGTCGCGAAGCCACTCACCGTACTGAAACTCGCGGCGCGGCGGGTAACTCCACGGGTTGACGTCGGATTGGACGACGACGGTCAACTCGACGGGACGAGCGGGGCCGCGCCGGGCCTTGTGGCCGGAGATCTCCAGCAGCCCGTCGACAAGCGCGCGTCGCTCCCGCGCCGTTGTGCGCCGCCGGACGACAACGAACACATCGATGTCGCTGTGCGGCCGGGGACCGCCGAGCACGGCGGAGCCGTGCAGGTAGCCGCCGATGATGTCATCACCGAGCACCTTGTGAACCAGACGGAGGATGTCCTCGGTGGCGGGACCTGGTTCCGAGCCTGGGCCCGGCACTCGCACCTGAACCGGCGGCGCCACGCGTCACGCCTCCAGTTCCGCGACGGCCGCCAGCAGCCGGTCCACGTCCGAGCGGTCGTTGTAGTGCATCAGCCCTGCCCGTACCGCGCCACCGGTGTCCCGGAGCCCCAGCACGCCGGCCAGTTCCCAGGCGTAGCAGTGACCGTCCCAGACATTCACCCCACGGGCCGCCAGCCGCTCGGAGACCTCTCGCGGTGTGTGCCCCGCCACCCGGAAGTAGACGGTCGCGGTCCGGTGCGCGGGCTCGCCGTGGAGCATGACCCCGGGCAGCTCCACCAGCCCCCGCCGCAGCACGGCGAACAGTTCACTCTCCGACGACTCCACGGCGGCCATCGACCGGAGCAGCCGCGCGCGCCGGTCGCCCGGAGCGGGGCCGGCGAGCGCGGCCAGATGGTCGACGGCGGCCGTGACGCCGGCCAGGTCCGCGAAGGGCGCCGTGCCGGTCTCGAACCGGGACGGCACGGCGACCGGCGAACAGATCAGTTTGTCCGGGCTCAGCGTCTCCAGCAGCCGGGGGTCCGCCGCCACCGCGCCGATATGCGGCCCGGACCACTTGTAGGCGCTCGTCGCGTAGAAGTCCGCGCCGAGCGCCGCGACATCGACCGGACCGTGCGGGGTGGCGTGGACCCCGTCGACGAATGTCAGGGCGCCGACGGCGTGCGCCTTGGCGGTGATCGCCGCGACATCGGGGCGGGTGCCGAGGATGTTGCTGGCCGCCGTCACCGCCACCAGACGGGTACGGTCGCCCAGCAGCGTGTCGTACTGCTCCACCGGCAGTTCACCGGTCGCCGGGTCGACCTCGGCCCACCGGACGACCGCGCCCGCGCGGGCCGCGGCCTGGAGCCACGGCCGGATGTTCGCGTCGTGGTCGAGCCGGGAGACCACGATCTCGTCACCGGGCCGCCAGGTCGAGCCGAGGACCTGGGAGAAGCGGTAGACGAGCGACGTGGTGTTCGGGCCCAGGACAATGCCCTCGGGAACGCCGCCGACCAGATCGGCGACTGCCCGGCGGCACTCGGCGACGATCTCCCCCGCGCGCCGACTGGCCGCGAACGAGCCGCCCACATTGCCGATCCCGGACCGGTACGCGTCCGTGATCGCGTCGATGACCGCGGTCGGCACCTGCGTGCCCGCCGCGCCGTCGAGATAGGCCGTACCGTCGCTGAGCGCGGGGTAGGACGCGCGTACCGCCGCCACGTCGAACGTCATTGCCGTCGGTTCCTCTCGCTGATGACTCGTGCGGGCCCCAGCCTGGCGCGGACCGGGCCGCAGGGGAAGTGACTATTCCGGTCCGGGCGGCACAGCCCTGGCGGCACGGCCCGGGGCAGCGGCCCCGCCCGAACGGCTCGCTACTCCCCGAGGACGGCTGTCAGCACGTCATATGTCTCCCGGTCGAAGGCGATGAGCCGGATCACCTCGACCGAGGTCGGTGACGATCTGACGGTGGCGACGGCGATCCGCGCCGCCCTCTGCGCCGGGAACCCGTACACACCGGTGGAGACGGCGGGAATGGCGATGGTCCTGACGCCCAGTTCGTCGGCGACCTCAAGGCAGCGGCGGTAGCAGGAGGCGAGGACCTCGCCCTCGCCGTGCTGTCCGCCGTTCCAGACCGGGCCGACGGTATGGATCACATGCGTGATCGGTGGATCGAGGTCGAACGCGGGGGTCGCCATCGCGTCACCCGGCCGGCACGGTCCGATCGCGGCGCCCGCTTCGGCGAGCCGCCGCCCGGCCGCCCGGTGAATCGCGCCGTCCACGCCGCCTCCGCCCATCAGCGACGTGTTCGCCGCCGCGACGATGGCGTCCACGTCCTGGCGTGTGATGTCACCCTGTACGACCTCGATCAGAGCCATGCGCCCGATGATGCCACCTGACCTCACCCGAGATGGGGCGTCTGACCTGGCGTTTCCCCTTCGCGACGCTACCGTGCCGTGGGTTCGGGGCCGGCCCAGAAGGTGTCGAGGGGATACGGAGTGGCGGCGGCGATCAGCCGACGGGCCGTGATGTGCGCCTTGTCCTCGGCCTTCTCCACGCTGCCCACGGCGTGACCGGCGATCGCTCCCTCGTAGACCAGCAGGAGTTGGTCCACGAGCAGGCCGGGATCGGGCGCGCCCGTCGCCTCGGCCAGCTCCAGCATCCTGGCGCGCAGCGCCCGCTTGTGGGCGGCGGTCACGGAGCGGGCCGGGTGCCGCGGATCGGCGAGCTCGACCATGGCGTTGACGAGCGCGCAACCGCGGAAGCCGGGCGATGAGGCCGCCCACGACCGCAGGGCGTCGAAGACGGCGAGGAGCCGGGCGCGCGGGTCGTCACCGGCGTTGTCGACGCACTCGTCGAGTGTCAGCTGCCAGCGGACCTGGCGTCCGTCGAGGTAGGCCAGGAAGGGAGCGGTGTCCATGGTGTTCTCCTCAGCGGTGTTCTCAGCGGTGTCCCGGGGCACTGGCTCGTCGGTCCCCCGTCCCCTCCCTGCCCGCTGCCGACCGGCTCCGAGCCGGTCCGAGGCCGAGGGGGTAATGGGTATAGTTGATTTATTCGGTTACCCTAGCATGGAGTAAGGCTTGAAGATTTCTTTTTCCAATTACAAGCTGGGGGCGGGTACGGCGACCGATCTGGTCAACACCTCGCCCCTGGTCTGGCGGACGGTGGGCGAGATCCTGACCGACCCCGCCGCGCTGACGCACTTCCTGGCCGAACACGACATCCACCTCGACGCCCTCGCCGACGGCCGGCGGCCGGACGACACCGACCTCGAAGAAGTACGCGCCCTGCGTGGCGAGATCCGCGCCATTCTTGAGGCCGACGCCGAGGAGCATGTCGTCGACGCCGCGAGCGCGCTGGTCGGGCGGGGCGGCATCGGTCCGTCCCTGTACCGCGACGGCGAGGACCGCTGGCAGTGGTACGTCATGACGTCACCGGATACGTCCGTCGCCGACGAACTGGCCGTTCTCATGGGCACCGGACTGCTCGGCGCCCTGCGGACCTTGAGCCACGACCGGTTCCGTCACTGCGCGTCGCCGGTGTGCGAGGGGATGTTCGTCGACACCAGCAAGGCCGGGCGCCGTCGCTACTGCATGCCCGAGCTGTGCGGCAACCGGCTCAACGTCGCCAGCCACCGTGCACGCCGACTGGAGAGCACCCGCCGCCGCGCGGACTCGCGAGCCGAAGGCGACGCGGACACGGACGGCCGGTGAGCGGTGGTCAGACCGACGGTCCAACCGCCGCCGACCGCCGCGCGGAGCGCCGTGCCGACCGCCGGGCCGTCCGTAGCGCCAAGGCCGCGAGGGCTTCCGGGGCGCCCTGCCGGCCCCGTATTCCGGGAAACGCGTTGATGTCCACGATCAGTGGGGTGCCGTCGCCCGCGTCGATCACATCGACGCCGTACACCTCCAGCGCGAATACGGAACCGACCGTGCGCGCCAAGTCCTGCCAGCCGTCGGGCAGATCGCCGAGTGCGAGCGGGAGCGTCGGGCCCCGCCCGCCCTCGGCCAGCTCCGAGCGGCGCAGGGCCGCGAAGACCCGGCCGTCGATCACCCACAGCTTGTGGTCCCAGCCGCTGTTCTCCCTGAACCGCTGGACCACGACCGGCTCCTGAGCCCATGCGGAGCGCAGTTCGCGCAGCCGGGCGGCGCCATCGACCCGGGTGACGAGGTCATGTCGTCGGCTGTGCCTGCTCTTGACCACCAGTGGATACGGCAGGTCGGGCTCGTCGGCGAGTGCGGCCAGGCTGGTCAGGGTACGGGTGGCCGCGAACGGCAGCCCGGCGCACCGGGCCAGAGCGGCCATCTCCGTACGGTCCTGGCACAGCGCGGTCGCCGCGGCCGAGTTCAGCACCGGAGCCCCGCGCTCCTCGAAGGATCTGGCCAGGGCCAGTGCCCGCGGTGTCCGTGCCTTCAGCAGATAGACGTCGGCGAGCGAGCCGGAAGCGGCCGGGTCGCCGGTCGAACCGTCGCCCCCTGGCTCCGGGCCCGGCTCCGGGCCCACCTCCCGGGCCGGCGCCGGGTCCCGCGCCGGGTCCGGCTCCGGCTCCCGCTCCGGATCGATCGTCGTCACCTGGTGATGGCGGGTCAGCAGCGCGGTCGTCGCGGTCAGCACCGGGTGATCGGGCCGGGAGGTGATCAGACAGATCCTCATCCGGCCTCTCCCGCCGTCGCGGGTATCCGGAACGGAACCCCGGCGGACGTCAGGAGCGATACGGGCCCCGGCACCGCCACCGGAGCGGACTCTGACACCGCCTCCGGCCGCGGGACCGGGCCGACCGCCGCCGCGCCACGAGCGGTACCGCCCGTGCGCGCCAGTTCAAGGACCGCCTTCGCCACGCGCGCCGTCGCGTCGGGCACACGCCGGAAACTCGGGAAATCGTTCACGTCGACGATGACCGGACCGTCCGGGCCCAGCAGCACATCCACACCGAACAGATCGAGCCCGTAGACCTCACCGGCCTCGGCGACCAGCCCCGCCACCTCCGCCGGCAGCGGAACGGAACGTTCCCGCTGGGACTTCCCGGGATGCAGCGGTGAGGACCGCTCCGTCGCGAACAGTTCGCCACCCACCCCGTACACCTTCAGATCGACGCCGGAGTTGGGGATGTACGGCTGGGCGATAAGCGTCCCCTCCCCCGACAGCCCGGCACTCGCCGCCGCCAGCCGGTCCGGCGACCGCACCAGCCGCACGCCCCGCCCCGAACTCCCCTCGGCGGGCTTGACCACCAACGGAAACGCCGCGGCGGGAAGCTCCGCCAGCAACTCGGGGCGCGCGACCGCGTATGTCTCCGGAACCGGAAGTCCCCGGCTGTGGCCGACCACCGCCGCCGCCATCTTGTCCCGAACGCCACGGATCGACCGCGCGTCGTTCACCGTCGTCAGCCCGACCGCCGCGGCGGCCTCCAGCAACGCCAGCCCCGGCCCGCCGGAGACCGTCTTCAGCACCCACGCGTCATGACCGCCCGCGCGTACCGCCTGCGACAACCGCAGCGGTGACGCGCCGGGCCGTAGCACGTCCACCCGGTGCCCCCAGCCGGCGAGCTGACCGATCACCTCCACCGGCATGCCGTCGAACCGGTACTGCTCCTCCACCACAAAACAGAGCCTCATCGACCCTCCCCGCAACCCCCGGACACCAACGGACAGCTGACATCTCGGAGACCATGATCCGCCCCACCGTAACCGGGCCCGCCACCAGCCCTGCCGACCCCACCTGTCATCCGACCGCTCGGACCGTCCGGCAGAGCCGCCCGCCCCCGGCCGGGAGCGCGCGACGCCCGGCCACTCCGTGTCGTGGGTCCGTCACTCTTCGGCAAGCCGCGGCTCCCTGTCCTGCCCGCGCCCCGGGCGTCTGGAGGCGGAGCGGGCGGGCGCTCGTAGACTGTTTGATTGGAGGTTCTTTGAAGGCCGTTTCGTCCTCAGGCGATGGTGATGGCATGGCGAACCCGACGATCTTGACCGTCGACGACGATCCGGCGGTCTCCAGAGCGGTCGCCCGCGACATCCGGCGCAGATACGGCGGTCAGTACCGGGTCGTACGCGCCGTCTCAGGGGCGGAGGCGCTGGACGCGCTGCGCGAGATCAAGCTGCGCGGTGAACGGCTCGCGGTGATGCTCGCCGACTACCGGATGCCGCAGATGAACGGCATCGAGTTCCTCGAAGCGGCGATGGACCTCTTCCCCCTTGCCCGACGGGTGCTGCTGACCGCGTACGCGGACACGGGCGCGGCCATTGACGCGATCAATGTCGTCGATCTGGATCACTACCTCCTCAAGCCGTGGAATCCGCCGGAGGAGCATCTGTACCCGGTGATCGACGAGCTGCTGGACGCCTGGGCGACCACCCCGGATCCGACCATCACCGAGACCCGCGTGGTGGGGCACCGCTGGTCCGCTCCGTCCTTCGCCGTACGTGACTTCCTCGCCCGCAATCTGGTGCCGTACCGCTGGCTGCCCGCCGACGAGCCCGAGGGCGCCAGGCTGCTGGCCGCCGCCGGAGTGGCCCCCGCCGACGTACCGCTGGTGGTCACCTCCGACGGCACGTCACTGGTGGCACCGGCCGAGAAGGAGCTGGCCGCGCATGTCGGGCTGAGTACCACCCCCACCTCGGACTTCTATGACCTCGTGGTGGTCGGCGGCGGACCGGCCGGGCTCGGCGCCGCGGTGTACGGCGCGTCCGAGGGGCTGCGTACGGTACTGGTCGAGCGCGAGGCGACCGGCGGGCAGGCGGGACAGAGCAGCAGGATCGAGAACTATCTCGGGTTCCCCGACGGCGTCTCCGGAGCCCAGCTCACCGACCGCGCCCGCCGCCAGGCGCTGAAGTTCGGCGCCGAGATCCTCAGTGCCCGCGAGGTCGTCGGGCTGGACGCGGCCGGATCGGGCCGGGTGGTGCGGTTCGGACAGGGCAGCTCCATCACCGCCCATACGGTGGTGCTCGCCACCGGTGTCTCCTACCGCCGCCTGGCCGCGTCCAGCCTGGACGAGTTCACGGGAGCGGGGGTCTTCTACGGGTCCACCGTCACCGAGGCGTCGACCTGTTCGGGCGAGGAGGTGTACTTGGTGGGCGGCGCCAACTCGGCGGGGCAGGCGGCCGTGTATCTCTCCCGCTTCGCGCGGCGTGTGCATCTGCTCGTCAGGGGCGCCGATCTGTCCCGTTCGATGTCCAACTATCTGATCGAGCAGATCAACGACATCGACCATGTCGTCGTCCACCCCTGGACCGAGGCGGTCGGCGGGAAGGGCGACGGCCATTTGCAGCAGATCACGCTGCGGGACATCCGGTCGGGGGCGACGGACTCGGTCGACTCGTCGTGGCTGTTCGTGTTCATCGGCGCGGAGCCGCGTACGGAGTGGCTGGAGGGTGTGGTCGAGCGCGACGCGCGGGGGTTCGTGATCACCGGCCCCGATCTGGTGGCCGACGGGCGGCGGCCGGCCAACTGGCCGCTGCCGAGGGACCCTTACCACCTGGAGTCCAGCGTGCCGGGGGTGTTCGCGGCCGGTGACGTCCGTGCCGCGTCGCTCAAACGCGTCGCGTCCGCCGTCGGTGACGGCGCGATGGCCATCTCCCTGGTCCACCGCTACTTGGAGTCACAGTGAGTGCTTCGAACCGTTTGACGCCGGCCGATCTGCGCACCTTGTTCCTGTTCGAGGCGCTCGACGAGAACCAGCTGGCCTGGCTGGCGGAGCGGGGCAGGGTCGAGCGGCGGACGGGCGGCAGCGCCGTCTACTCCGAGGGCGAGCCGGCCACCTGCTTCTTCGTGCTGCTCAGCGGTGCCGTGACGCTCAGCCGACGGCTGCACGGTGACGAGATCGAGGTCACCAGAACCGACCGGCGCGGTGCGTACAGCGGGGCGACCCAGGCGTACCTCGGTGACCGCGTCGACCAGGCCTATACGAACACGCTACGGGCCATCAGCGACGCGGAGTTCTTCGCCCTGCCGGCCGACGAGTTCGCCGCGGCCATACGCGGCTGGTTCCCGATGGCGCTCCATCTGCTCGAAGGGCTCTTCTTCGGGTATCGCGCGGCGGACACGATCCTGGGCGAGCGCGAGCGGCTGGTCGCGCTGGGAGCGCTGTCCGCCGGTCTCACCCATGAACTCAACAATCCGGCCGCGGCGGCGGTACGGGCCACCGAGGCGCTGCGCGAGCGGGTGGCCGGGATGCGGCACAAACTCGCCCTGATCGCGGACGGCCGGCTGGACGGCACCCGGCTGCGCGGTCTGGTGGAGCTCCAGGACGCGGCGGTCAAGCAGGCCGCCGCGGCCTCCCCCATGTCGGCGCTCGACGCCTCGGACGCCGAGGACGAACTCACCGACTGGCTCGACGAGCACGAGGTGGCCAGGCCCTGGGACGTGGCACCCGTCCTGGTCTCCGGAGGAGTCAATGTGCCCTGGCTGGCGTCGGTCGCCGAGGCGGTGGGCAAGGACCATCTGGACTCGGCGGTGCGCTGGCTGGCGTACGCCATCGACACCGAACTGCTGATGGGGGAGATCGACGACGCCGTGACCCGGGTCTCCGACCTGGTCGGAGCGGCCAAGCAGTACTCCCAGCTGGACCGGGCACCGCATCAGGTCGTGGATGTGCACACGCTGCTCGACGCCACGCTGACGATGATGCGGGCGAAGATCCCCGCCGGGATCCGGGTGGTCAAGGAGTACGACCGGGCACTGCCGCCGATCCCGGCGTTCGGCGCCGAGCTGAACCAGGTGTGGACGAATCTGATCGACAACGCGGTCGACGCCATGGACGGCGAGGGCACGCTCACGCTGGGGACGAGGAGGGCGGGCGAGCGGCTGTATGTGGAGGTGACGGACACCGGGAGCGGTATTCCCCCGGACGTCAGGCCGCGGATCTTCGAGCCGTTCTTCTCCACGAAGTCGGTGGGTGAGGGCACCGGACTGGGCCTGGACATCTCGTACCGCATCGTCGTCAACAAGCACCACGGCGACATCAGGGTGGACTCGCGGCCGGGCCATACCCGGTTCCAGGTGTGCCTGCCGATCACTCCGGTCGCCGAGCCGTCAGACTCCGTGGGCCCGGCCGCGCCGGCGGAGTCGGCCGGCTCGCCCGCCGGGGAGTGATCTCTGCCGGACACCGCGGCCCGTCCCTCGCGGACCGGCAACCTTTCGGTCCTCGTCGGCGACAAGAGGGTGAACGTCCCGGGCGCACAGCGCCCGTCCCCCTCCTTGCCCTCCGAAGGGACACACCCGTATGTCCACGATCATCAGCCGGCGCCGCCTGGCGGCCCTGTTCGCCTCCACCATCGCCGTCGCCGCCCTCGGCGCGATACCGCAGCAGTCCGCCGTCGCCGCGGAAACCGGGCCCATCGGCTTCGGCGCGGGCACCACCGGCGGCGGCGGCGCGACGCCCGTCACGGTCAGCACGCTCGCCGCGTTCACCTCGGCCGTCGCGGGTGAGTCCGCGAAGGTCGTCCGGGTCTCCGGGCTGATCACGCTCAGCGGCCAGGTCGACATCGGCTCCAACACCACGGTGCTGGGGGTGGGTTCGGAGTCGGGCTTCACCGGTGGCGGACTGCGCGTCAAGGAATCGACCAATGTCATCATCCGCAATCTCCGGATCAGCAAGCCCGTCGCGCCCGCGGACGGCATCACCGTACAGAAGTCCACGAAGGTGTGGGTCGATCACAACGCCTTCTCGGCCGACCGCGACCACGACAAGGACTACTACGACGGACTGCTGGACATCACCCACGCGTCCGACCATGTCACGGTGTCCTGGAACACCTTCAAGGACCACTTCAAGGGCTCGCTCGTCGGTCACAGCGACAACAACAGCGGTGAGGACACCGGGCACTTGCGCGTGACGTACCACCACAACCAGTTCAGCAACGTCTACTCGCGCCTCCCCAGCCTCCGCTTCGGTACCGGCCACTTCTACGACAACTACGTCCAGGGCGCCGACACCGCCTGCCACTCCCGGATGGGAGCGCGGATGCTGGTCGAGAACAATGTCTTCCGCGACACGAAGGTCGCGGTGACCACGAACCGCAGCAGCGATGTGGACGGCTACGCGGTGCTGCGCGGAAACGACCTCGGAGGCGCCGCCACCGAGATCTCGCAGACCGGCTCCTTCACCACACCTCCGTACAGCTACACGGCGGAACCGGCGTCGAGTGTCGTCGCCTCGGTGACGGCGGGTGCGGGCACGGGGAAGATCTGACGCACCCCGGGGCGCCCGCGCCGCCGTTCCCGTGGCGGAACGACCCCGAGCACAGCGTCGCCGATGTGCCGTCGAGGCGGCACGGCCAGTGCGCGAGGCCGGTTTGCCGGATCGGCAAAGAGATTTTGCTTGTGGCGTGCCGCGGCCACATGGTCGTGCTGACGGTGTTCGTCACGGCGGGGCCCGGCTGTCGGCCGCCCCGCCGTGGTAGGCCGTCGAACGACCAACGCGGGATCGCACAAGGAGGACGGATGTCTCAGCACGCGCAGGTACCGGATGTGACACACCGCTTGGTGGATGTTCCGGGCGGCCGGATCCATCTGGTGGAGCAGGGCACCGGTCCCCTGGTCCTTCTGGTCCATGGGTTCCCCGAGTCGTGGTATTCCTGGCGCCACCAGCTCCCGGTGCTCGCCGCGGCGGGGTTCCGGGCGGTGGCCATCGATGTGCGGGGCTACGGGCGCTCCTCGAAACCCCATGACATCGAGGCGTACCGGATGCTGGCCCATGTCGCCGACAACGTCGGTGTCGTGCGCGCGCTCGGCGAGGAGACCGCCACCGTCATCGGCCATGACTGGGGTTCGAACATCGCCGCCAATACGGCGCTGCTCAGGCCCGATGTCTTCACCGCGGTGGGACTGCTCAGCGTTCCCTACACGCCGCGCGGCGGCTTCCGGCCGACGGACGCCTTCTCCATGATGGGCGGCCCCGAGGAGTTCTATGTCAGCTACTTCCAGCGGCCCGGCCGGGCGGAGGCGGAGATCGAGCGCGATGTCCGCGGCTGGCTGGCCGGGTTCTACGCCGCGCTCTCGGGCGACGCGGTTCCCCCGGCCGACGGCGGTGATCCGCACTTCGTCCCGGCGGGCGGAGAACTCTCGGACCGCTTCCCCGACGCTTCCGTGCCCTCATGGCTCAGCGAGGCCGATCTCGACGTCTACGCGCACGAGTTCGAGCGTTCGGGGCTGACCGGAGCGCTCAACCGCTACCGCAACATGGACCGGGACTGGGCGGATCTCGCCGCGTGGGACGGGGCGCCGATCACCCAGCCCTCGCTGTTCATCGGCGGTGCGCTCGACGCGTCCACGACCTGGCTGGCCGACGCGATCAGGGCGTACCCCACGACCCTCCCCGGTCTGGTCTCCTCGCACATCCTCGAAGGCTGCGGGCACTGGGTGCAGCAGGAACGCGCCGACGAGGTCGGCCGGCTGCTGACCGACTGGCTGCGCGCTCTGCCGGTGCCGGCGCGGAGCTGACCGCGCCCCGCGACCGACCCCGTATCCGCGTGCCGGGCGCGTTCACAACGCGTCGGCGAGTTCCCCGATCTGCTCCGCGAGATGCGGGTCGGGGTGCGGAACGCTGCCGAACTCCTCGTCCTCCTCGATCGTCAGACGCTGGACGGCCGCGCGCAGCGCCGGGCTGGGCGGGCGCCGGTGGTGTGTGGTGGGGTGGCAGACGCTGAGACGACCCGCCGGGAGCGCCACGAGCCCGGAGTCGAGATCGGCGGCCTGGTCCGCCCAGTGCGCGGCGTCACGCCGCTCACCTCTGCCGAGATGGAGGAGATAGAGGCAGTAGGCGGCCGTGGGGTTGCCCGCGCCGGCCGCGAACTGCCACCAGAACTGGGCGCCTTCGTGCCATCCCGCCAGGTTCAGCAGGCAGGCGAAGTACAGCGCGCCGTCGGGGTCGATACGGCGGGAGTTGGCGAGCCTGGCCAGCCGCCCGGCCGCGTCGATGCCGTGCAACGCCTCGGCCGACAGGGCGTGCAGGTCCTTGCCCGCCTGATCGTGGACGGTCGGGAAGAAGTCGGCCGGGGCGGCGGGCCCGGGCCGGGCGACACCGGCGTTACGGGCGACGGAGCCGTCGAACATGAGCGTGTCGGCGACATCTCGGGCGATCTGCGCCTTGGAGGCGGCGAGGTCGTACTCGGCGAACGCGTCGGGGATCACAGCGTCTTCCAGGACCTCGTCGATGCCGCGCGGGGACTGCATGGGGTTCACTCCTTCTCCTTGCCGGCGTCCGCGTACAGGGGGAGGCCGAGCTTCTGGGCGATACGCCGCTTGGCCAGCCGCCGGTGGGAACGGACGGTGTCGCGCTCCACACCCATGATGCGGGCGACCTTGTACGAGGGGTAGCCCAGCACATACAGCAGCACGATCACGTCGTACTGCCGCTCGGGCAGCGAGGCGATGGCGGTGTAGAGGCCGAGGGAGGTCTCCATGACCTCGAAGGTGCACCGCACCGACTCAAGCACCGCGCGGGCGGTGCGCTGGAACGCGGCGGTCTCCACCAGTTGGGGGTCCAGGCCCACCAGCCGCAGATGGGTGTCCACCCGCGCCTTCAGCAGCGCCCACGCGTATGCCTCCGGGCTCTCCGCCCGCATGACGTGTTCCCAGTTGAGGGCCAGATGGGAGAAGCAGCGGCGCACCACCGCCACGGCCGCTGCCTTGTCGCCGAGCATGGCGTGGGCGTAGTTCAGATAGGCCTTCACATACAGGTCGTGGAAGGCCTCCAGGGCGGGCGGCAGGGTGTACCGCACCTCGGCCAGGTATTCGCCGTGGTCGTCGGGCGACGGAAGGTCGGTGTTCACGGCTGGGCCTCCTCGTCGTGGGCGGCGGGCGTGAGCACTTCGGTCCGGGGAGCACGAGGAGCGCGGGGAGCGCGGGGAGCGCCGTGGTGGCGGTCCTCTATGAGCGCGGCGGCTCCCACCCGCACCCCGGCACGCAGCAGACGCCGCGTCAGGTAGCGCAGGTCCGAGGCGAAGACGCGCACGGCGGTGGCGAGCACCAGCAGGGCGAAGACGTCGTTGGGCGTCACGGCATGTCCTTCTTCTACTGAGCAGCACCCTTGAACCCCCGCTGGTGCTGGAGGACTTCGATGTCCTCAAGAAGCAGCTTTTCGGACCGGGGTGGTCAAACGTGCAACGCGACACCCAAGAAAAATACGGAAAGCGATCGTCCCCTTACATACAGATGCCGCCCCATCCACCCCATGCGCCACACCGAGTAAGCGAGTGAACACCGTCAGGCAGGCCCCGACCTGCGCCGACGGGACAGCGCGAACCGAGCCACCGCCAGTGC
Organism: Streptomyces sp. NPDC094034; assembly: GCF_040303865.1. NCBI lineage: Bacteria > Bacillati > Actinomycetota > Actinomycetes > Kitasatosporales > Streptomycetaceae > Streptomyces > Streptomyces sp. NPDC094034. Next base: position 167,077 of record NZ_JBEOUD010000012.1, read on the forward strand.
CCCCCGCGTCGAGTTCAATCCACAATCGATCTGAATGTGGCGCAGATCACTCAGTTGTGCCCCACTACCTGGCACACGCTCTCAGCCGGCGCGGGCGAGACGTTCCCGGGCCGCGCGACATGGATCCGCCCGCCGTTCCATCGAACGGGTGGTTTCACCCCCGTGCCAGTCGGCGTGTCCGCCGAACGCCACCCGATGCGCGTCGATCGCGGGCTATGGTTCTCTCGGTTCGCGGGTACGAATCCCGCCGTCGGCCCTGGCTGGCGTGATCGAGCAGCACGCTGACGTGATCGAGCAGTACAACGCCCCCTCCGACGGAGGGGGCGTTGTTGTTGTACGGCTCAGCCCTGCTTGGTGACGGTGCCCGCGCCGGGTTCCGGAGCGGGGAACGCTTCCACGATGCTGTCCGGAGCGGCCTGTTTCCAGGAGTCCACGAGGATGTCGCGCAGCTCGTCCAGATCCTCCAGCGCGCCCAGCCGCACCCGCACCCACGCGGAACTCGCCTCGTGCGGCGGCACCCAGAACTTCTCCGGCTCGGCCGCGATCAGCTCCGTACGCTCGTACCGCGGACAGCGCACGGCGAACGACGTCTGATCGTCCGGGACCGTGACGAACATCTTCCCCGCGACACGGAACGTGGGCATGCTCCACGCCTCCTTCTCCACTGTCTGCGGGAGGGACAGCGCGATACGGCGGACTTCCTCGGCATCAATCACGGTCACGGCCACCATGGTAAATGCCGTCCCTGCCGACCGAGTCGCATCGGCCTCCCCGGTGACCTCCGCGCGGGGCCTTCAATGTTAGGGTCACCTTACTTTTTGGACGGTGAAGTTCCGCCCGGTGGACAACTGGTCGCGGAGAGGCAGTGAGGGCGGCTCGCATGCGCGGTGGCACGATCGGTTCGAAGGCCGTCGGGGCGTGACGGCGAACTCGCTGACCGGCGTGGAGACCGAGAAGTCCGGTCGTGCGGTCCGGAGCCGTCCGCTGCTCGCCGTCGGTCTGTCGGCGATCGCGGTCATACTCGCGCTGGCGATCTGGGCGAGCCTGGTGATCGGTTCGGGAGACACCGGCGCGGGCGATGTGCTGCGCGCGCTGCTCGATCCCGACATGTCAGACAAGGGGCAGCTGATCGTGCGGGAGGTGCGCGTTCCGCGTACGGTCGCCGGTCTGCTGGCGGGCGCGGCGCTGGGCCTGGCCGGGGCGGTGATGCAGGGGGTGGCCCGTAATCCGCTGGCCGACCCGAGCCTCCTGGGGATCAACGCGGGTGCGTCGGTGGTCGTGGTGTTCGCGATCGGTGTGCTCGGGCTGACGGAGCCGCCGCACTACATCTGGTTCGGGTTTCTCGGTGCGCTCGGCGCGGCCGTCCTGGTCTATGGCGTCGGCTCGCTCGGCCGGGAGGGCGCCACGCCCGTGAAACTCGCTCTCGCCGGCGCGGCGACCACCGCCGTCCTCACCTCGCTGACCACCGTCATGCTGCTGGCCGACCGTCAGACCTTCGACCAGTTCCGCTTCTGGCAGGTCGGCTCGATCGCCGACAGGGACACCGCGGTGCTCTGGCAGGCGCTGCCGTTCATCGCTGTGGGAGCCGTGTTCGCGCTGGCGCTGGGGCCGCGGCTGAACGCCCTCTCGCTCGGTGACGATCTCGCGCGGGCGCTGGGGCAGCGGGTGGGTCTGGCCCGGCTGGCGTCGGCCGCGGCCGTGGTGCTGCTGTGCGGCGCGGCCACCGCGATCGCCGGGCCGATCGGTTTCGTCGGCCTCCTCGTCCCGCACGCCGCACGGATCGTCACCGGCCCCGACTACCGCTGGATCCTGCCGTACAGCCTGCTTCTGGCGCCTGTTCTCGTGCTGGTCTCGGACATCGTGGGGCGGGTCATCGCCCGGCCGGGCGAGGTGCAGGTGGGGATCGTGACGGCCGCCATCGGCGCGATTCCGTTCGTGCTGCTGGTGCGCCGCCGCAATCTGGTGGAGCTGTGAAGGAGTTGACGGCGGAAGTGGGACGCGAGGTGGCCGGAGACATTCGGCCCTCCGGCGGCGCGGTCACGGATGAGCGGTTGGCCGGTGCCGTACGGGAGGTCGCCCTGGTCCGCCGGGCCGGGCGGGCCCGCGCCACCGCCGTCTCGGTCACCCTGCTGGCCGTCGTGTTCGCCGCGCTGTGTCTGGCGCTGTCCGTGGGCGATCTCGTCGTACCGCTCCGCGAGGTCGTCGCCACTCTGGCCGGCGGGGGCGATCCCGGTGCGCGGTTCGTCATCATCGAGCTGCGGCTGCCGCGCGCGCTGACCGGTCTGCTGGTGGGGGCGGCGTTCGGACTCTCGGGTGCGGTGTTCCAGACCCTGCTGCGCAACCCACTGGCCAGCCCCGACATGATCGGTATCAGCTGGGGCGCGAGCGCCGCCGGTGTGCTGGCCAGTGCGGTCTTCGGCGTCAGCGGTTTCCCGCTCTCGGTCAGCGCGCTCGCGGGCGCGGTGCTGACCGCGGTGGCGATCTACGCGCTGGCCTGGCGCGAGGGCGTCGCCGGATACCGGCTCGTGCTGGTCGGGGTCGGCATCGGCGCGGGGTTGTCCAGCCTGGTCTCGTATCTGCTGACCAGCTCGGCGGTGACCGAGGCGCAGAAGGCCCTCGCCTGGTTGGCGGGCAGCCTCAACGGCGTGTCCTGGCAGCAGATGTGGCCGCTGCTCGGCGCCATGGTGATGCTCGTACCGCTGACTTTCCTGGCGGCGCGGGCGCTGCCGGCGTTGCAGCTCGGGGACGACACCGCGCGGGGGCTCGGCACTCGGGTGGAGCGTGCCCGGCTGGCGCTGATCGGCTGCGCGGTGGCGCTCGCGGGGGTGGCGACGGCCGCGGCGGGACCGGTGGGTTTCGTGGCGCTCCTGGCGGCGCCGATCGCGCGCCGACTGCTGCCGCGCCAGGGCGCCGCCCTGCTGCCCGCCGCGCTGACGGGGGCGTTGATCGTGAGCGTCGGTGACTTCGCGGCACAACATCTGCTGGGCTCCGTCCAGTTCCCGGTGGGCGTGGTGACGAGCATGATCGGCGCCCCGTATCTGCTGTGGCTGCTGGCCCGGTCGAACCGTGTGGGCAAGGGCGGCTGATCGATGGAACGGAAGGATCTGCGCATGAGTGCGGAGCACACGCTGGCGGCGCGGGACGTCCGGCTCGGCTATGGCGGCCGCGAGGTGGTCAGCGGGCTGAGTCTGGACATTCCGCCCGGCGCCATCACCATGATCGTCGGCCCGAACGCCTGTGGGAAGTCGACTCTGTTGCGTTCGATGGCCCGGCTGCTCGCGCCGTTCTCGGGCAGTGTGCTCCTGGACGGCAGAAGCGTCCAGGAGATGCCGACCAAGGAAGTGGCGTCGGTGCTCGGCATCCTGCCGCAGAGCCCGGTGGCGCCGGACGGCATCACGGTGAGCGATCTGGTGGGCCGCGGCCGCTATCCGCACCAGGGGTGGTTCCGCCGGTGGACGGCCGAGGACGACGAGGCCGTGGCGCGGGCGCTGCTCGCCACCGATGTGCTGGAGCTCGCCGGGCGGCCGGTCGACGAGCTGTCCGGTGGCCAGCGGCAGCGCGTCTGGATCGCCATGGCGCTCTCCCAGCGTACGGACATCCTGCTGCTGGACGAGCCGACGACCTTCCTCGACATCAGCCACCAGCTCGATGTACTGGACCTGCTGACCGATCTGAACCGTGAGTTCGGCACCACCATCGCGGTCGTCCTGCACGATCTGAATCTGGCCTGCCGCTACGCCGACCATCTGGTCGCGATGAAGGACGGCCGGATCGTGGCGGAGGGCGCTCCCACCGGGATCGTGACGGCGGAGCTGGTCACGGAGGTGTTCGGGATGCGCTGTTCGATCGCCGAGGACCCCGCGTCGGGCACGCCCATGATCGTACCGATCGGGCGTCATCACATCACCCCGGTTCAAGCGTGATTTAGGGTAGGCTAACCTAAACTCATGTCATCGAGAGAGAACCCTTCCGCTTCCCCCGCACACCGTTCCCGGCCGGCTTCCGTCGCGCTGTGGGCCGTACTCGCCACCCTCGTCGTGGGGTTGACGGCCTGCGGCACAACGTCCGGCTCCAACTCCGGCAGCGCCTCCGCGGACGCCGCGTCCGGCGCCGAGAACGGTGCCTTCCCCGCCACCGTCGCGACGAAGTTCGGCGACATCACCGTGCAGAAGCGGCCCGCCCGCGTCGTCGCGCTGGGCTGGGGCGATGCCGAGGCCGTGCTCTCGCTCGGCGGACAGCCCGTCGGAGCCAGCGACTGGCTGGCGTTCGGCGGGGACGGAGTCGGCCCCTGGGCCAAGGGCCTCTACAAGAAGAGCCCTCAGCTGATCGGCACACTGGAGCCGGAGTTCGAGAAGATCGCGGCTCTCCAGCCCGATCTGATCCTGGACACCAAGTCCAGCGGCGACCAGGCCCGTTACGACACACTCAGCAAGATCGCACCCACCGTCGGCGTCCCGAAGGGCGGCGACCAGTACAAGATCTCGTGGCGTCAGCAGACGGAGATGGTCGCGACCGCCCTCGGTGTTCCCGCGAAGGGCGAGTCGCTCATCGCCGAGACCGAGAAGAAGTTCCGTGACTCGGCCGCCGCCCACCCCGAGTTCAAGGGCAAGACCATCACGCTCGGCTCCCGGACCAGCGACGGGTTCGGCGCGTATGTGCACGGCACGGGCCGTACCGACTTCGTCGAGCGCCTCGGCTTCACGAACAACCCGGCGGTCGACGCCAAGGCCGGCGCGTCGTTCTACATCGACGTCTCCCGCGAGAACCTCGATCTGCTCGACGCCGATCTGACGGTGATGACGCCCATCGGGATACCCGCCTCGAAGATCAGCGACGATCCGCTGTACCGGGCCGTCCCCTCCGTCAAGGCCGGCAGGTCCGTGGTGTTCGACGACGAGACCCTCAGCGCGGCCTTCTCGACGGACTCGGTGTTCTCGGTGGCGTACGCGCTGGAGAAGGTCGTCCCGCTGTTCGCCGAACCACTGAAGTAGCCGTCGGCCGCCTCCGGGGACACCGGTTCGGGGCGGCCGGATGGTGTGGGACGGACGGGTGGTGTTTCTGAGATTTCGGTTAACTCCCGCGTGCTTCGCCGCATCGTGGGCACGGGCACTGAATGGACTCCCCACCCACCGCGGACACACGACGCAGCGCGGGCACCGCTGCCGCACACCTACCCGACCGAACCGGACACCACACCCCCCCACCCGGTGTCGCCCTGGCTCTCCTCCCACGGCGGATCGAGGGCCGGCTCGTCCGGGGCGGGCGCGGGTTCCCCTCCGCGCTACGGGCCGACGGGCGAGTCCGGGGCGTGGACGGTCTGCGGGCGCTGGCCGTCGCGGTGGTCATCGTCTATCACCTGGAACCGGGGCTGCTGCCGGGTGGCGCCCTGGGGGTGGATGTCTTCTTCACCATCAGCGGCTTCGTCATCACACGGCTGCTGCTCGCCGAGTTCGCCCGTACCGGCGATGTCGCCATGCGCTCCTTCTACTGGCGGCGCTGGGTGCGGCTGGTCCCCGCCCTGCTGGCCGTCTGCGCGGTGTGCGCCGTACTGGCACTCACCACGGGGCTGCCGAGTTTCGACGCTCCATGGGTGGCGATCGTGCTGGCGGCCACCTTCCTGATGAACATCGTCAGGGCCGCCCAGCCCGGCGTCTATTCGAGCGACACCTCTCTGCTGTCCCACAGCTGGTCCCTGAGTGTGGAGGAGCAGTTCTATCTGGTCTGGCCGCCCGTTCTGGTGCTGCTCCTTCGGCGGGTGGGCGCGCGGACCGTACTGCTCTGCGCCGCGGTGCTGTGTCTGCTGCCGCTGATCTGGCGGGTGATCCTGTGGAACCCGACCGCGGCGCACCGTATCTACAACGGCGTCGACACCCGCGCGGACCAACTGCTGGCCGGTGCGGTACTGGCGATCCTGGTGGCGCGGCTGCATGCGGACGACCCGCGGCTGGCCGCGCTGCGGCGCTGGTCAGCGCGGCTGGCCTGGCCCGCGCTCGGAGTCCTGGCGCTGATCGCCATGTACGTACCGATGACCGGCACGAGCGCCTGGACCATGCCGTGGTACACCGTCGGCTTCCTGGTGGCCGCCGTGCTGTCGGCGACGGTGGTGGCGGCACTGGAACTCCGGCCACGTACCTGGCTCTCGCGGGGACTGTCCCTGGCCCCGCTCGTCTGGATCGGCCGCAATCTCAGCTATGGCCTCTATCTGTGGCACTACCCGCTCAGCCGGCTCGTCTCCGATCTGGGTGTGAGCGCCGCGTGGCACACGACCGCCACGATCGCCGCCAGTCTCGCCGCCGCCACGGCCTCCCACTACCTCATCGAGAAGCCACTCACCCGGCGGGCGCGGACGCGGACACACCGGCCGGGGTAGTGGCGGGCAGGGGCTCAGACGACGGTGGTCAAGGACTGGATACCGTGCAGCTCGGTCATCACATCCCGCAGTGAACGGCAGTCCTTCGGGACCGGGGGCAGCGTGGGCATCGGGGTGCCACGGCCGCCCTCCAGCGCGTCCGCCATCGCGGCCAGCGCTCCGGTGACCCACCGTGCCTCGGTGGCGGTGGGCGGGGGCACCCCTTGCTCGACGCGTACGGCGCAGACGGTGGCGGCGTCGACGACGCGCTCCGCGCGTGCCATGACGGCCAGCCAGTCGTGTCGGTGTGCGCGGTGGAGCCCCGGCAGTTCGGCGGCGGCCGTCTCCGCCGCGGCCCGCGCCTCGGAGAGTGCCCGGTACGCGGCGTACCGCAGCGCGATGCCCTTCGCGTCGCCGCCGCGTGGCGCCGCCGGGATGCTCCCCGGGTCGGTTCTGGGGTCCGTTCTCGGGGCGGTTCCCGGTTCGGTCCTGGGGTCGGTCCTCGGGGTGTCGAGTACGTACCGCAGATACCTTTCCGTGCTGCGCAGCGCGACGGCGAAGCGGTGGCCGACCCGCACACGCGGATCCGTCAGATGCGGAAGGTGGCCGACGAGCAGCACGATCCCGCAGGCGAGCGCGGTGTCCAGCAGCCGCGCGGCCGTCGCCTCGGTGTCGCCCACCGCGTAGACGAAGGAGAGAACGAGCAGGGTCACCACCGCGGTCTGGAAGCCGAAGTGACGGGTGGCGACCGGAATGAGCGCGCCGCCCGCCACGACCACGGCGACCAGCCACCACAGGCCGCCGAGTCCCGCCATGGCCAGGGTCAGAACGGTGAAGACGAGCACGCCCGTGGCGGTACCGGCGACACGGTTGACGACACGGGAGAAGAGCGGCCCCAGATCGGGCTTCACCAGAAAGGCCGCGGTGGCCGGGAGCCAGTACCAGTGGGTCTGGTGGAGGCTGAGCGCGACGGCGGCGCTGGCCGCCACACAGAGCGCCACGCGCAGCGCGTTCTCACGCCTGGCGGGGGCGAACGCGCGGCCGAGCGTACGGAGCGCGCCGGGCCCGGTCAGCTCCTTCAGCGCCCGCCGGGCGCTTCCGGCGTTCAGGGACCCACGCGAGGAACGCACCGGACGCACCGGACGCGTCGGCTCGTACGGTACGGGCCGCATGGGCGGCGCGGGCGGCTCCCGCAACGCCGTGCGGTCGAACGTCACGGCCGCGGCCAGCAACGCCCGGTCGAACGCCCCGCGCTGGACCGTGTCGGAGACGGGGCTCGCCAGTGCGCCGGGGGCGGAGTCGGCGCGTACGGCGACGGCCAGCAGACGCGGTGCGTTCGCCACCTGGCGGGGCAGCGGCCTGCCCTCCCACAGCAGTGCGATCCCGGCCTCGCACAAGGCGGTGGCGGCGGCGAAGCGCTCCGTCACGCGGTGCGCCTGGGCGGAGCCACTGCCTCCGCGCCGACCGGGGAAGGGCAGCAGCCGCATCAGGCGCAGCGACTCGTCGGCGCGGTGCTGTGCGGCGATCAGCCGTCGGCGAGCGGGCTCCGCGTCGGGTCCGCCCAGAGCGAGGAGGGCGTCGGCGAGCGCGTCGAAGACCGCGGCGACGGCCTCGCGTTCGCCCTCGCGGCGGGCGCCGCGGCGCAGGACGCGCCGTGGGGCGCGCAGCAGGAACCGCAGCAGCAGAAGCCAGACCGCGCCGCCCAGATAGCAGACCGCCTTGAGCCACGCGGGGCCGGGTATCGGCATCCCGGCGCCGATCGCCGCGGTGACCAGACACTGCATGGCCGCGGCCGACCACACCGGGCCGGTCACACTCAGCGCGCCGGAGAGCCAGCCCACCGCGAAGAGCGCGGGTACGGCGGTCCAGCGGCTGTCGGCGTCGGCGAGCAGTCCGCCGCACAGCAGCCCGAGGGCCCCACCGACGGCGGGCAGACCGATGTGGACCACACCGGTGCGCCGGGTACCCGGCCGGTCGTTGACACCGGCGAGCATCGCGCCGAGCCCGGCGAGGACCGCCTGGCTCAGGTGTCCGGTCAGCAGGCCCAGCGCCAGCAGCGGTCCGGCGCTTAGGGCGCCGCGCAGCGCGGCGGTCCAGGGGATGGGCGCGGAGCGCCAGCCCAGGGGGTGCGTGAGCCACGCGGGCAGGGAACGCCGGGAGGAGGACGAGGAGGACGAGGCGGACAGCGGGCGGGAGGAAGGCGGTGCGGACACGAGTCTCCTGTACGACCGGTCTCGTGGGGCGAGGGAAGCAGACCGGCGGGCAGCGGCGACCGCGTGTCCCCGACCGTAACACCAACACTTGTCCTTCGAGCCGCCGTTCTGTTACGCGCGGATGTCACACGTGTTCCGGGGCGGTGCGGCTCAGCTCCCGGCCGGTGGGGTCCACGGGCCGGTGGGGTCCCCGGGCGGGCGCGGCCTCCGGGCGGGCGAGCCCCCGGGTCGGCGAGGCCTCCGGATCCGCCCGGAGCCGTCAAGATCTCCGTACGGGGGCCACCACACCGACGAAACCCGGCAGCGATTCCCACGGCTTCGTCTCACGGTGGCAGTTCACTCGTCGGTCTCACACCATCCTTGATCCAAGGGCGAGTTGGCACGCGGTGGCGACCGTTTCACACCTCGTCCCGGGGGCACCGCACCATGAACTTGGGGCCATATCCCGTCCATCCGTTACCAATCACAACGCAACAGCGCCTACTCTTCTCTCCATCGGTCACCAACGGGGGCAACAGCGGTGACGCGGAACGAGAGGGCTACACCATGACATCCCCGTCCAACACACCGGACAGCATCGAAACCACGACGGCGCTCCTGCGCGGCGAACTCCCCCAGCTGGAAACACATCAGCAGTCCCTCGAACAGGAGCTGGCCAGCGTCACCGAGCGCCTGGAGTCGGTACGTACCGCCCTGGGCGCCCTACAGGCACTCAGCCCCGCCCCCCAGGCGCAGGAGACCGTGCCGGAGCAGCGAGCCGCGGAGCCGTCGGCCGCGGAGACTCCCGCCGCCCAGGCCCCCGTTGTGGTGACTCCGGTCGAGGAGGCACCCGCCGAGACGGCGCCCGTCGAAGAGGCGGCCGCCGAGGCGCCCGCCAAGGAGAAGGCCGCACCCGCCAAGGCGGGAAAGTCCCGTAAGTCCGCTTCGGCGTCGTCGTCGGCCCGTACCTCCGGCGGGGGTTCCGGGGCGAAGTCGCAGTCGCCCAAGGAGCAGGCAGCCAAGGAGCAGGCGCCCAAGGAGCGGACGAGCCGCCCGGCCAAGAAGGCCGCGCCCGCCACGGCCACGAAGACCCGCGCCAAGAAGACGACCGCCACCCCTGCCGCCCCCACCCCGGCGAGCGAGCAGGCGAGCGGACTGACCGAGCAGATCCTCGCGGTGCTCGCGGCATCCGACGGCGACCCCGTCCGTGCCCGCGATGTGGCGCAGGCGCTGGGCCGGGACGGCACCCCCGGCAGCATCAACGCGGTACGCAGCACCCTCGACCGGCTCGTCGGCACCTCGCGTGCCCACCGTGCCGGCCGGGGCCTCTACCAGGCATCCGCCGGCTGAGGATCGGTCTGATCAGCCACCGCACCCCCGACACACCACCTGTGTCCGCCCCTCGTATCGAGGTCTCATCCGGACCGACCGCGGCTGAGCCATGGTCGGTCCGGATTCGGTCGCGACCGCGGGATTGAAGACTGGGCGGTAGGGGAAAGGGCGGCCGGCGTGCGACTATGCATCTGGCACTTCTCGTCCACATTTTCCGGACGAATACCGGCCGAAGTGTCCCCGATCACCGTGCCTCGCTCGAATCGCCGGTCGAATCGCCGGTCGAATCGGTCAGCAAAACCACAAGCGGCAGTGGCCAGAACCACACGGTAACCATTCCATTCGAACATCGGGCTTCGAAATGTGCCGCACAGCACTATTACTCTCGATCACTCGATCTCCACGGCGTGGGGTACGTGCCGTGGAGTCGAAGTGAAACGTTTCTGGTACGCCATCGACGAGAAATAGTACATACATGTCACATCCACTATCGCCAGGCCGCCGGTTCCCTCACCGCGTGAGCGTGACACAAGCCCTTCGACGCGCCCCTCGGTAATGCCAGGGCAAACAGACAAGGGGGACGGCGCAAGCGGGCTCGGCGAGAGAGATTTTACGTTCGCATGACCAACCGAACCCGCGGCGGGCACCGGCCGGAATAGGTGGCGGAGCGGATCGATGAGGGAATTCGGACAAGAACGCAGAAACCCGCCGGACCGTGGCGCCCGGTCGAGGCGTCACGGTCCGGCGGGTGGGTGCGCGGTCGGCGGATTCCGCGTTATGGGCGGTATCGACCGGGGTGGACGGAGCCGTTGGCGGCCGGCTCCGGCACCGTTGTCATTTGATGAAGTCCTCGACGACCTTCGGTGGCCAGGTGCCGACGTTCAGCACGCCCATCGAGTAGGCCCGGGAGACCAGGGCGGCCCGGTTGGGCACCCTGAGCTTCCTGAGCAGCCCCGTCACGTGGTATTCGACGCCCTGCCGGCTCAGATAGAGCCGGGAGGCCAGCGGGATCGTGGACAGACCCGCGGCTATGCCCTCAAGAATGCGCGCGTCGATCTCGGTGAGGATCTTCTTCTGGTTGGTCAGCACGCCCGCGTCCGCGGATCCCCCCTCCGAGGAGCGCATGAGCACCAGGATCGCGGCCACGTCGGGGGTTTCCCCGCTGACGGCCGCGGCCGTCAGCGTCCCGGCGAACGCGGAGTCCTCCGGCCCCACGGCCACCACATGCGAGGCGAACCGCTGACGCTTCCCCTCCACCAGCCGGGAGAACTGGCGCATCAGTGGCTGCTGGACGCTGGGATGCACCAGATCGCGGAAGCTGCGGCCACAGACGCCCGCCGAGGCGTCACCGAACCGCCGGAAGAACTCCTCGTTCGCCTGCTGGATGGTCAGAGCCGGGTCGAGTGAGGCCATGCACAGCCCCGGCTGGTCGAACTGCTGGGCGCGTCCGTGCCCGTTCTGGTCGGGTTTGAGGTCGCTCGTTGTGACCTGCGCCGAATCTGCGAGTGCAGCAATCGCCACGAGACCGCCATCCTTTCGGGTCCCCCCGATTCATTGGGAATACTCAACATCGTTATGCGGGTCGGATAACACCGGCAGCCGGTCTCTCGTGACCTCATTGACGGGGTAATCCATTTACTGAATTGAGAGTAGGTAGCCTTGCGTCGGCCCGTCAACAAGAGCCCTGTTCAGATGGCTAAAGCTGTGGTCCCGCCCCGGGAAGGTTCGGTCCGCAATGACGATGTCTACGGTGGGAAAAACCCGGCATGCCGGGCGGGACGGATAGGCGCCGCATCCGCGCAATTCGGCCTTGTTTGAGGTTCCCCTGAGGTTCGTGCGGCAAGCCGGACCGAACCAGGCCGCGCAGGGGCCGCAGGGGCCACAGCGGTACGTAGCATGCCGTTAACAGTTACGCGTCGGAGTCTACGCGGGAAGAGCATCCGCCAGCTCATGCCGGCCCGAGATGCCGAGCTTGCGATAGGAATTCGTAAGATGTTTCTCGACGGCGCGTGAACTCACTCCGAGTTCACCCGCAATTTCCTGGTTGGTGAGCCCGCGGCCGACAAGAGTGATCACCTTGCGCTCGCTACGGGTGAGCACGGCGGTCTTCGGCGCGGAGGCCGTACCGAGACCGTGCTCGGCCCGCTCCACCAGCCAGGGAGCACCACAGGCCGCCGCGACGGTGCCCGCCTCCCGTAGCGCCGCCTCCGCCTCGGCGCCGCTGCCCAGCTGCCGGCCCAACAGCACGAGTGTCCTGGCGAGTTCCAGTTCGAAGAATGAACCGCGCAGCACGGCGACCGCTTCACGCAGCGACGGAACACCCTGGGCGCCCTGGAGCCACCCCTTCAGCCGCAGTGCGCGACCGAGCCCGGCGGGTGCTCCCCACGCCGTGGCCCAGGCCAGCTCCTCCTCGGCGAGCCGCAGTGCGGAACGGGAGTCGCCGAGCCGTTGGTAGAGGCCGATGGCATGCGGACGCCAAGGGAAGAGCGCCGAGTTCCGCCAGCCGGAGACCTCCAGTTGACGGCCGCAGGCAAGCAGCCGCTCCAGCGCTCTGGGCCGCAGCCCCCGCTGGGCGTCCACCGACGCCTGGAGTATCCGCAGTGCGGCTGTCAGGGCCAGCCCGGCCGTCCGGCGCCGCAGGGCCCTGGCGAGGATCCGTTCACTGAGCGCCGGGTCCCGCAGTTCGAGCGCGACCGTGGAGAGAATCATGATGGTGGGCTCGCGCCAGTCCGCCTCGGCCGACCCCATGGCACGCTCCACATATTCGCGTGCCTGGGCGGGCCTGCCCTGCGAGACGAGGACGAACGCGCGTTCCGCGAGAAGAAGCACGGTGTCGGCGCCGGTCGCGTTCTGCCATCGGGCCTGCTGCTCGGTGGACAGCCACGAGCCCACGTCCCGCACCGACTCGGCGGCGAAGAGGGTGATGACGACCAGCGGCAGCGTGGTGTGCGCGCCCGCCGAGGTGGCCGGCTCGCGTTCCAGGACGCGGCCGCCCGTGCGTGCCGCCTCCGCCGCGGTCAGCCCGCCGGTGAGCGTACTGGAGAAGAGGAGCACGGCCACCAGCTCGCGTTCGGCCACGGAGCCGAGCGGGGGTTCCTCCCCCAGCTCGCGCAGGCGTTCCCTGGCGGACGCGAGCTCTCCCGGGTTCTCGTGCCCGTCGTGCCTGAGCCGTGCTTCGAGCCGCAGGGCCATCTCCCGTGCCGGGCCGTCCAGTTCGGCGGGCGGTCCGAGCTCCTCGCCGACACCACGCAGAAGCGTGGCCGTGGAGGGGGGTATGGCGCCGAGCAGGGGCGGCGGGATGCGCAGCGCGGCGGCGGCCCGGTCCCTGACCGTGGTCAGCAGCGGCATCGCCTGGACGATATGGCGCCGGCATGCCTCGGGGTCGAATCCGCGCTCCGCGGTGGCCAGTTCGACCAGCAGTCGGGCACGGCTCTCGTCCTGGGGGCGGTGGCCGAGCAGCGCGCGGCGCAGATAGCGGGCGGCGGCCTCCGGCGCGCCCCGGCGCAGCGCGGTGTCGGCCGCGCCGCGCAGCACCATCACCGACCAGGGGCGGCCGAAGCTGGTGACGGCCATCAGATGGGCCGCGACCTGCTCGGCGGGACGGCCGCTGCGGTACAGCAGGTCCGCGGCGGCGGCGTGCCAGCGCTCGCGTTCGGCCACGGACATCGCGGATTCGACGGCGTCCTGGACGACACGGTGGACGAAGCGCGGTTCGCGCGCGTCGGTCAGCAGCCCCGCCTCGCGCAGGGCGCGCCGGGCGGCCCCGAAGCCGATCTCGTCCAGTCCGGCGAGCTCCGTGATGAGCGCGGGGTCGCCGTGACCGCCGAAGGCCGCGATCGCCGCGGCCGTGTCACGTACCGCTTGTGTCCGGGTCCGCAGATAGCTCGCCAGCCGCTCGCGCAGCCCCGCGGGCCGCAGGGCGCGTACCCGGTCGGCGTGGTCGGCGGTCGGCTTGTGGCCCCGTGCGTCCATGCCCAGCAGTACGGACATCAGGAACAGCGGGTTGCCGCCGGTCACTTCGTGACAGGCGCGTACGTACTCGTCGTCCGCGGGCACGCCGGACCGTTCGCGGATAACCGTACGGGTGGCGTCCCGCGACAGCGGGGCGAGGCGCAGTACCTGGGTCGAGGCGGCGGCGATCTCGCGCACGAGGGCGTGTCCGGCGCCCTGGTCGCCGTCCCGGATCGTGCAGACGAGCACGGCCCTCAGTCCGCGCAGCCGCTTGGTGAGATAGGCGAGCCAGCGCAGGGAGGGGATGTCCACCCACTGGAGGTCGTCCACGAGGATGAGCAGCCGGGCCTGTTCGCTGATGTCGGCGAGCAGCGCGCGCGGTCCGTGCAGGGTCGATTCGCACGCGGCGCCGGCCGGGCCGCCGTCGGCGCCGAACAGCAGGCCGGTGGCCCGGTCGGGTTCGCGTGCCCAGCGCTCGCGCTCCGCCCGCGGGGCGCCGGCGAGCAGACTGTCCAGCAGCTGGCTGACCACACCGAACGCGAAGTCCCGCTCCATCGGGGCGGCGTTCGCCCGCAGGACGCGTACATCCGTACCGGAGACGACACCGGGCAGTCGGCGCAACAGAGAAGATCTTCCGATGCCGAGGGGTCCTGACAGCAGTATCACCGAAGAGGTGCCCTCGTTCGCGGCGCTCAACGCGGCTCCCACCCGAGCCAGTTCCGAATCCCGCTCAAGAAGCATCGCTCCGCCGTTCTCCCATGTTCCTTACCAGCACGCACAGTTCCTCGCGTCCGGTGATACGCAGCTTGCGGTAGGTGTTGCTCAGCCGCAGCTCGACGGTGCGTCTGCTCACGGCGAGCAGTTCGGCTATCTCGCGGTTCCCGTGGCCGCGTCCGGCGAACGTCGCGGTGCGCTGTTCGGCCTCCGAGAGCGTGGTCCACTCCGGGGGCAGGGCGGGGGTCACCGGCCCGGCCGGCCGCTCCAGCCGTTCGGTGAGCCCGCTCACCGCCGCCGCCAGCCGGCCCGACGGATGAGCCGCGGTGAACGGGGAGAGCTGGGCGAGGGAGCGCGCGGCGGCGCGGCTGTCGCCCTCCTCCAGCTCGCAGGAGGCCAGTCGGGCCAGCGCCCACGCGTAGGCCAGCCGGGCGGGTGAGTCGCCCAGGACGCGGACCGCCTCGCGGGCGGCGATCACGGGCCTGCCGCCGGCGCCGGTCATCGGGACGGCCCACAGCTCGGCGACGCCGAGCGCGCCGGCCGAGCCCCAACGGCGGGAGAGCCTCAGCTCCTCCAGGCTCAGCCGCGCCGCCTCCGCGCGGTCGTCAAGGGCATAGCAGGCCTCGGCGGCCTGCGGGCGCCAGCACAACAGCGCCGGATTGCTCCACTGTCTGCGCAGCAGCCGCCGGCCGCTCTCCTTCGCCAGCTCCAGCGCCTCGCTCCAGCGCCCGTCGACGGCGGCGACCCGCGCCCTGGCGTAGAGGAGAGCGGACCAGGGCACGCCCTCCTCCGCCCCGGGCGGTGTGGGCGCGGCGGCGAGCGAGCGCGCGTATTCCAGCCGGCCGGCCTCCACCGCGCTCGCGATGCGCAGGGCCGTCAGGCTCGGGACGATGAGCGGATGTCTGCTCGACATCGGCAGGGCCCGTTCCGCGGCCTGGATGTCCCGCTCCACGGCGTCGAACCGGCCTGCCCGCAGGGACAGTTCGGCGCGCGCCGTCAGGATCCGAGCGGTGGCCGCCCTGCGATGGTCGCGCCGTACGACGGTGAGCAGCGCGTCCAGCTCGGCGGATGCCTCTTCGTGGTCGTCGGTCAGGATGAGCGCCCGGCAGGCGGCCAGCCGGGGCAGCATCAGGGGGGTGTCGGGGCCGTCGCCCGCGAGGGCGGCGCGGGCCAGCGTCCTGGTCGCCGCCAGGTCCTCGCCGCGCACCGCGAGCTGCCAGGCCCGTACGCCACTCTGCGCGGGGGTCGAGGGGCGGTCGGACAGTACGGGCACCTCGGGCACCATCGGTTCGGTGTCGTCCCGTGACTCGTCGGCGAGCCAGAACAGCGCGATCAGATCGTCCCGTTCGCCGGGCCGTACCTCACCCAGCGCCTCGGCCGCCGCGCGGCGTGCCCAGTCGCTGTCGCCGCGGGCGAGTCCGAGGTCGACGGCGCGGGCCCGCAGTCCCTCGGGGGCGCCGCTGCCGGCCCGGACGAGTTCACCGAGCCTTCGGTCCCCCGCCAGGGGCGCCGACATCGTTTCGGCGGCGGCCAGTTCCAGGGTGAGCCGCGCGCGCTCGCGCGGCTCCAGCGGTTCGCGAAGGGCGCGGGAGAGATACGCGGCGGCGCGGCCGTGGTCCTCCGCGTCCAGGGCGGCGGCGAAGCTCTCGCACAGCGTGCCGACCACCCAAGGGGCTCCCGGCGGCGGCGTACGGAGCAGGATCTCGGCGACATCCTCCTCGTTCGCCCAGGCCCGGTGGGCCAGCTCCGCGGCCCGGGAGTACAGCTGGGCCCGTTCGTCGGTGGCCATGTCCTCCAGCACCCGGGCCTTCACCACGGGGTGGCGTACCTGTGTCCTCGTTCCCCCGGAGACGGTGAGTCCGGCCGCCTCCAGCATCACCCGTACTTCCTGGCCGCGTACGGGCCTCAGCCCGGCCAGCGCGCGGGCGAGGGGAAAGCTGATCAGTTCGCCGCAGACGGCCAGCGCCCGCAGCAGCGCGACGGCCTCGGCGGGCAGACCGTTCAGGGAGCGCGTCGCGTGGTCGCCGACGACAGCGGCGGTGATCGCGCGCAGTTCGGGCAGCCGGGCGGCGACCGGTTCATGGCCCTGGTCGGTGAACTGGCGCAGCACATCCCACAGGACGGCGGGGTTGCCCTCGGTGGCCGCCGCGGCCGCCGCGGTGAACCGCTGGTCGCCGGGGGCGCCGCAGACCGCCTCCACGACGGTGACGACGCCCTGGTCGGTCAGTCCGCGCAGCACGAGCTGCTTGCTGGGCACCGGGGACGTGGGCAGCAGGCTGAGCCAGTCCCTGCCCTTGGCCGACACGCCGCTGCCGCTCGCCAGCACCGCGACCGGTGTGTCCGGGGTCAGCCGCCGGACCAGCGCGTGCAGCCAGCGCAGGGAGGCGGGATCGAGCCATTGGGTGTCCTCGATCACCAGCAGGGTAGGCATCGTCTGTGCGAAGTGAAGGGTTCCGTCGAGTCCGGGCAGCGGATCGGGCTGCCGGTGCTCCATCAGTTCCCGCGGTGAGACCCCGGTCGGGCCCTCCTCGGCCTGGCCCGCCATCGATGTCATGAGCTGCGCGATCACGCCGTAGCGCACCTCACGTTCGGCCGGGGCCGCTTGAGCGTGCAGTACACACAGTCCGCCGTCCCGGGCTCGCCGGGCCGCCCATCTCAGCAGCGCGTTCTGCGCGTGGCCCGGTCTTCCGGTGAGGGTCACGATGCCCGCGCGCCGTCCGCCCAGCGAGGTGAGCAGGGAGGTCAGCGCCGCTTGCTCACGCCCGCGTTCGAGCAGGTCCATCCCGTCTCGACGGGTGTCCGGTCCATACGTCCACTCCAGGGACCGCGTGCTCAGACAATTGTCGTTCCGGCCAGTCACGCGCACCGCCTCGCCCCGTTCGCCTCAGCGTCGCCAGCGTGATTCGGATACCCAGCCCGGTGGTTGCCCATCGGGGATGTCGGGCGTGCGCAGAACGGCGCCCAGTTCGGTACGCCCACTCACGCCCAGTTTCCGGTACACGCTGGTCAGATGTGTTTCGATGGTGCGTACCGTGACGAACAGGGTCTCCGCGATCGAGCGGTTGCTGGCGCCCGACGCGGCGAGACCCGCCACCCTGCGTTCCATTCCGGTGAGCATGTCAAGCGGTGAGGCGCTCATCTTCCGCATCCTGCCGCCGGCGGTGACCAACAGTCTGCGGGCGACCCCCGCGAGCGCCAGGGCCCCACAGCGCTGGGCGAGGTCGGTGGCGGTCCGCAGATGCTCACGGGCACCGCGCTGGTCGCCGGTCTTCAGCAGGGCGCGGCCGAGGACGAACTCCGCGTTGGCGTGCTCCGCTCTGGCGGGCGAGCCGGCCAGGGTGAGCACGGATTCCGTGAGCGGTTCGATGCCCGTGCCACCGGGGGCGATCACACCGCGGGCGAGCGCGGCGAGCCCGAGGGCACGCGGGGTGCCCCATCGCCGGGCCAGTTCGCCGCCGTACTCGGCCATCTCCCGGGCCTCGTCACCGCGGTTCATGACCGCGAGCAGACACGCCGCCTCGGACCACCAGGGCAGAAACGCCGGATTGCTGAACCGGCACTCCGCCAGCGATCTGCCGCATTCGCGGTAGAGACCGAGCGCCGCCTCCCGGTCGCCGAGCGCCGATCTGGCGCGGGCCCGTGCCATCAGGGACCAGTGGTACTCGATGACGAAGCGGTCGAGGCCGCCCCGCTTGATACCGCGGAGCACCTCCTCGGCCCGTTCGGCCTCGCCCCGCTCCACCAGCATCGTCGCGAGCGCGATCTGGGGCAGCGCGGCGCCGTCACCCCATCTCTCCTCGCCGATGATCTCGATGGAGGTCTGCGCGTCGGCCAGGGCGTCGGGGAACGCGCCCGCGCCGTGCAGCACCAGAGCGCGGGTGGACAGCGCGAGGACGAAGGACCAGACGGCGGCGTTGTCCTGGCTGTAGCGGAGCATGCGGTCCAGCGCGTCCAGTGCCTCGTCGACCTCGTCGGCGAGGCTGAGCGCGAACGACGAGGCGAGCAGCGGCCAGCTCTCCAGCTCGGCCCCGGGTGAACTCGTCGCGCGACGGGCCTGTTCGACCGTCCGCTCCACCGAGCGGCCCTCCATCGCGGTCAGTACGGTCATCATCGCGAGCATCTGGCGCTGGGCGGGCGTATCACCGGGAGGCGCGGTCAGCAGCGCGGCCCGGTCCAGGGTCGCCACGACCGTCGCCTTCTCGTCTGCCCCGACGATCAGCAGGACCGACTCGACGAGCGTGCGCAGTTCACGGTCGGCGGGATCGGGGCCGGGGCCCAACGCCGCCTCCAGCTCCGCGAGGACCGTTTCGAGGACCCGTACGCCGGCGGGCGACCGCTGAACGGCCAGACAGACCATGCCGTACCGCACGGCGACCATCGCCCTGGCGCGTGGGTCGTCGGCCAGCGACAGCGCCTCCTCCAGCAGCCGGATGGCCTCCGCCGGATTGATCTCCGCGAGGGACGTGGCCATCTGGACGCGCACCGGCACGCTGTCCGGTTCCACCTCCAGCACGCGGTGCAGATAGCGCACCGCGGCCTCGGGAGCACCGCGCCCCTCCGCCTGGACGGCCGCGTCACGGAGCACCGCCGGCATCCACGACTGCGTCAGGGCGGGCAACAGCAGGAGCCGGCCCGCGACTTCCTCGGCGGGCCGGCCCGCGTCGCTCAGCAGCAGGGCGGCTCTCGTACGCAGCCCGGCCAGCGCTTCGGCGCCGAGAGGGGCCAGCACGGCCGAGCGCACCACGTCATGCACCAGGTCGGCGCGGTCCGCGGCGAGCACCTCGGCGCGCCGCAGGGCGACAACGCCTTCCGCGACGAGCGCCGGGGGCACATCGGCGAGCATGCCGACCAGCTCGGGGGACTCCTCGCCCAGGACCGCGATGGCCCGGGCCACCTCGCGCACCCAGAGCGGCTGATCGTCCAGCAGCGCGCTCACGGAGGACGCGATCACCTGGCCGCCCACCTCGGCGACTCTCCGCACGCCCTTCTCGTCGGGCCGCACACCCTCGGCGCGCAGTTCGCCCAGGAGCCGGCTGAGCGTCAGGGGGTTGCCGCCGGAGACGGCGGCGGCGCGCTCGGTGAAGGACGGCTCGACGGGCACCTGGAAGATCTGCCGGGCCATCTCGCCGACAGCCGCGCGCGTGAGCGGCGCCAGCCGCATCAGGGCGGGCCGACGCTGCGCGGCGATGTCGGCCAGCGCGGAGTGCGCGACCGGATCGGCCTCGCTGCGGTGGGCGAGCACCACCAGCAGCGGCAGATCGTCGGCGCGGCGCAGCAGGAAGTCCACCCAGCCCAGGGAGCGTTCGTCGCACCAGTGCACATCGTCCAGTACGAGCACGAGCGGGCGGTCCACCATCAGATTCGCCGCGAGCCAGTACAGCCCGTGGAGCACCGGATAGGTGGCGGACGCGCCCAGCCTCTCGTGCTCGAAAGGACCGGCCGTGAGGGCGGGCAGCGCGCGACGGGCGAGACCGCGCAGCAGCGGGGAGTTTCCGGCGTCCTCGCCGCTGAGCCCCAGCGAGCCGAACAGCTCGCGTACACCGCCGTATCCCGCGCCCGCCGCGACTTCCCCGCACGCCCCGTACAGCACAGCCATGTCGCGGCAGGCATCGCTCTTGAGGAACGCCCGCAGAAGACTGGTCTTCCCGATGCCCGCGGGGCCGGAGAGGATCACCAGGCCCGCGCGTCCGGCGCGCGCGGCCTCGGCATGGCGGCTCAGCACTCGCAGCTCACGGGCGCGACCGACCAGACCGCTGGACAAACCGGAGAGGTCGGCCTGTTCCAGCATCTTGGTCTCCTCGCCTCTCGGGGGACACAACGGACGCGATGACTCGTCGACGCGTACCGCAACATCCCGCATATCCCGCACATCTCGCAAAAACAGCTGAACGTTCCACGATCGACAGCGCGAGCTCGCATGATCACAAGATCCCGCGACCCACGAAGCCCACGGGGCCCGTTTCGGCACTTGGGGACTACCCAGCGCGAACTGGATCAAGCACTACTGTCCGCTGGACGCCACTGCACCGTCCGGGAGTTGGTGGCACGCCCGCCCGGAGAGTCGCCCGCTGTCCGGACAGCACTCCGCTCCGGAAACCCGGATGTCCGGATAACCGGATGATCCGGATCACCGAACAAGAAGACATTCTTCCAGAGCGGCGAGCACGACCGCGCCACCACTCGCGCCAGAAGCGCATCAGGAACCACACACCACCCGAAGGTGTCGATCTTCCGAGAAGTCATTGACTATTCGGAGCCCTTGATCACAGAGGTGCACGACTCGGACAGGTCGGTGGGTGGTTTCCGTCGTTCAGTGGTTTCCGTCGTTCGGTGGTTTCGGTCGTTCAGTGGTTTCGGTCGTTCAGTGGTTTCGGTCGCTTATCGGAGTCGATCGCTCGGCGAGGCCGGCCACCGCGGCTCGGCGACGCCGCTCCACGGCTTCGTCGCATCGACTCAGTGGCCGGTGGCCAGGGCGTGTGTCTTCAAAGTCCCGCCTGCCCGGCAGGCGGGACGGCGCTACCTTGAAGAGACGCCCCGGGCCCGGGTGGAGAGATGTTTCCACAGAAGCGCGATCACCGCCGGTGCCTGCGAACTGAGGAAGAAGTGCCCGCCGGGGTAGACCTTCAGGTCAAAGGCCCCCGTGGTGTGGCCACGCCAGTCCTCGGCCTCGTCCAGCGTGGTCTTCGGATCGCTGTCGCCGGTCAGCGCGGAGATCGGGACCCGGACCCTCGTCGCTGGATCGCAGCGGTAGGTCTCAATGGCCCGATAGTCACTGCGGATCGCGGGGAGGATCATCCGTAGGATCTCCTCGTCACCGAGCAGCGCCGTGTCCGTACCGGACAGCAGCTTCAGCTCGGCGACGATACCGTCGTCGTCGCGCTGATGCACACGCTCGTCACGGTGGCGCGACGGGGCGCGCCGGCCGGAGGCGAACAGATGGGAGAGCTCACCGCCGTCGGCCTCGAACCGCCGCGCGACCTCGAAGGCGATCGTCGCGCCCATGCTGTGCCCGAAGAAGGTGGTCGGCCGGGCGCGGAGCTGTTTGCGCAGCGCCTCGTAGATCTGATCGGCCAGGACCCCGAGATCGCCGGGGCTGGTCTCCTTGCGCCGGTCCTGACGGCCGGGGTACTGGACGGAGAACACCTCGGCCACGGACGCCAGTTGCGCGGAGACCGGGAAGTAGAAAGACGCCGAGCCACCCGCGTGGGGGAAACAGAAGAGTTGTTCCGAGCTGGCCGGTGCTGGATGAAAGCACCGCGCCCAAAGGCTCTCCTCGGTGGACGTCGTCATGTGTTGCATCCTCCTAGGGGTGGGCCAAGCGATCCGGACCGCGCGACGGTCCGGGCCTCCGGGCCGGTGACAGCGGAACCTGACGGGACGTGGCACACCGCGAGCGCCATGATCTCGCGGACGCGACCGAACGTTCCATGCGGCACTCCTACCCAACAGAGCGGGCGGACGACTCACGTCACCCGGCTCGCACCCTCACCGACCGCCACGTGTCGGCCCGGTGACCGACCACCCCATTCCACTAGGACGGACAGTGGGAAATTCCCTAGTCTCTGTATGGACTTCGTATGGACATCGGTGGCGGAACCCACTCGTCAGTGAAGGAACCGCCTTCGCCGCAGGGGCTCGCGCAGCCCGGTCAGGACAGACCGAGTTCGTCGTCGAGGAGTGCGAACACATCGTCGTCCGACGCCGACTCCAGGTCGAACTCGCCGGAGCCGTTCGCCGACTCCTGCCGCAACGCGGCCCATTTCGCCCTCAGCACCTCGATACGTCCGGCGACGTGCTTGAACTCCTGTGCGTCGACGGTCATCTCCGTGATCGCCTTCTCCAACTGGTCGAGCACGGCGAGCACCGATCCGGCTCCGCCGACTTCCTCGGTCACCAGCTGGGAGTGGAGTTGGTCCACGACCGCGGCCGGGGTGGGGAAGTCGAACAGCAGGGTGGCCGGCAGGCGCAGCCCCGTGGCCGCGTTCAGCCGGTTCCGGAAGTCAACCGCCATCAGCGAGTCGAAGCCCAGCTCCTGGAACTGCCGCGAGGCGCCGACCGCCGTCCCGTCCGCGTGTCCGAGCACCACGGCCGCCTGAGCGCGGACCAGCGTCAGAAGAACATCACGACGCTCCTCGTCGGTCAGTCCGGTCAGCCGTTGCCCGAGCGACTCGGCCGACCGCGGAGCGGCCGTCGCCGACCGCCGGGACGTTGTGCGGATCAGACCGCTGAGCAGGGCCGGAACCTCGCCCTGGGCGCGAAGGGCCGCCAGATCCAGCCGTACGGGCAGCACCAGCGCCCGCGCGCCGGTGGCCGCCGCGTCGAAGAGCGTGAGGCCCTGCTCGACGGAGAGCGGCGGCATCCCGGAGCGGGCCAGCCGCCGCATGTCCGCCTCCGTCACCGTCCCCGTCATCCCGCCCGCCTGATCCCACGGACCCCAGGCCAGCGACACACCCGGCAGACCCTCCGCCCGCCGACGCGCCACCAAAGCATCCAGGAAACAGTTCGCCGCAGCGTAATTGCCCTGCCCCGCACCACCGAACACACCCGCCACCGACGAAAACACCACGAACGCCCCCAGACCAAGATCTCGGGTCAGCTCATGCAGATGCCACGCCGCGTCCACCTTCGGCCGCAGAACCCTGTCCAACCGCTCCGGCGTCAACGAACCCACCACACCGTCATCCAGCACACCGGCGGCGTGTACGACCGCCGAGAGCGGATGTGCGGCGGGTACGGCCGCCAGCGCCTCGGCCAGCGCTCCCCGGTCCGCGACATCGCAGGCCGCGGCCGTGACCTCGGCGCCCAGCCGCTCCAACTCCTCGACGAGCTCTCCCGCACCCTCCGCACCGGGGCCCCGGCGGCTGAGCAGCAGGAGCCGGCGTACGCCGCGTTCCGCGACCAGGTGCCGGGCGAGTACGGCGCCGAGTCCGCCGGTCCCGCCGGTGATCAGTACCGTGCCGCCCCGCTCCCAGCTCTCCGCCGCCCCTTCGGTCTCCCCATCGGAGGGAGCGACCTGCTCCGGGAGCGTTACGCGGTCCAGCCTCGCGGCCCTGACCTCGCCCCCTCGGAGCACCAACTGCGGTTCGTCGGAACCGAGAGCCCGGATCAGGGGAGCCGACGCCGGTGCGTTGTCCGCCGGGTCGAGATCCAGCAGCCCGAAGCAGCCCGGGTTCTCCGACTGCGCGGACCGGACCAGACCCCATACGGAGGCCGCCGCCAGATCGGCAACGGCACCGCCGTCCACGGACACCGCTCCCCGCGTAACGAACACCAGCCGCGACCCCGCGAACCGCTCCTCGGCCAGCCACCCCTGAACCAGGGCCAGCGACGCGGCGGTCAGCGCATGCACCGACTCCGCGACCCCAACCTCGCCCCCATCCGCGTCTTCGTTCCCGCTCCCGTCCGTATATGACGTTCCGTCGATGCCCACCAGCACGGTGGCCGCTACGGGGGACCCGCCCGCCACCGACGCCAGCAGATCGGCGTAGGTCTCGGCCGTCCCCACCGTCCCCACCGTCCCGGCCGTCCCGGCCTCCGCGCCGGACTCGGCCATACCGTCGACGAGTCCCAGCGCGTCCGGCCCGAGGACGACCACCGATCCGGGAACACCCGACCCGGCCACGGCCGTCACCGGCGTCCACTCCACGCCGAACAGGGAGTCCCCGCCCGCACCCGCCGGACCGTTCAACTGCTCGCTCGACACGGCCCGTACGAGCAGCGAGTCGACCGAAACGACCGGCTGACCGAAAACGTCGGCGGCGACCACGGACATCGCGTCCTTACCCACCGGCGCCAGCCGCACCCGCAACG
This sequence comes from Streptomyces sp. NPDC094034, assembly GCF_040303865.1. NCBI lineage: Bacteria > Bacillati > Actinomycetota > Actinomycetes > Kitasatosporales > Streptomycetaceae > Streptomyces > Streptomyces sp. NPDC094034. The sequence continues at coordinate 191,425 of NZ_JBEOUD010000012.1, forward strand.
CCGAAGCGCCCGTCGCATGCAACGACACACCCTCCCACGAGAACGGCAGACCACCACCAGCCCCAGCACCATCAACCTCACCCGCCAGCAGCGAGGCATGCAAAGACGCATCCAGCAACGCCGGATGCAAACCGAACGCGGCAGCATCACCCTCCGCACTCACCGGAAGACTCACCTCCGCGAAGATCTCACCGCCACGCCGCCACGCCCCCCGAAGCCCCTGGAAAACCGGACCATAAGCGAACCCGACCTCCCCGAACCGCTCATAGCAACCCCCAACCTCCAGCACCTCAGCACCGGCCGGCGGCCACACCGTCGCATCAAAACCGGAATCCACCCCCTCCGAGCCAACCTCCAGCAAACCGGTCGCATGCTGGGTCCACGATGCGCCCGACACGCCCTCCAGACGGGAATACACCCCCACCGAACGCCGCCCCGACTCATCAGGAACACCCACCGCCACCTGCACCTGCACCGCACCACGCTCAGGAAGAACCACAGG